>WFTY01000365.1 GCA_015485245.1 Anaerolineales bacterium
GTGCGCGCCGGCACGGTGGTGGAGCCCTCTTCTTCGATCTTGGCGCCGATCCAGCAGGTAATGCCCAGCTCCAGGTTGGTGGCCGAAAGGCGTAGGCGCCCCTCATCGGTGGCGACCAGGATGTTGTTCAACACCGGCAGGGTGCTGCGGGGGGATACGGCGCGCGAGACAATGCTCAGGCCATGGGCGAGATTCTCTTGCAGTACAGATACTTTCATTAAGCCCTCTCCTCACTCTCCATGCGCTGAAACGATTTCCCGGAAGAAGGGGGTCTTGCTTCGGCGATGTTCTCAGTATACAACGACTGGCAGAAAAATACCAGTTTCCCCGGCGAATGGCCTGGGAAGACGTGACTGGCAGGCGGCGTACGGGGCGCTGGCTTACTGCAAGAAAGTCAGGATGGGGGGGAGCAGCATCGCGAGCACGATCAACACGCCGACAACCACCATGATGGTTTGCGAGGCGCTGCGACGGCGCTTGGGTTGAGTCTTCCTGGTAGATTTCTTTTTCTTGGCCATGATTCATCCTTTCGTTATCGAGAGTGTTGTGCTAATTTTACCGCTATCTGACCAGAAGTCATCGGCGGCGCTCATTGCAAATGTTCTTTGATGGCTGCTGCAGCGCGGGCATTCATCTTGGGGACGTCGGCGAGTTCTGCCTCGCTGGCTTGCCGGATGGCCTCGATGGAGCCGAAATGCTGCAGCAGGGCTTTGCGCCGCGCCGGCCCGATGCCGGGGATGGCGTCCAGTTGGGAGGCCAGGCCGAGGCGAGAGCGGCGCTTGCGATGCGCGGTGATGGCGAAACGGTGCGCCTCATCGCGAATGCGCTGCACCAGATACAACCCCTCTGATTTGCGCGGCAACCGGATGGGGGCGCTGCGTCCCGGCAGGAAAATTTCTTCCTCGCGCTTGGCCAGGCCAATGACCGGGATGACCTCCGCCAGGCCGTAGGCTTCCAGTACGTTGACGGCGCGGCTGAGTTGCCCCTTGCCGCCGTCAATGATAATCAGGTCGGGCAGGGTGGCGAAGGACGGATCGGGCGGCTTGCGACCCTTTTGCGCTCCTGCGGCTTCGGTTTCCCGGGCTGCCTGCCAGCGGCGGAAACGGCGTCTCAGCACCTCCTCCATGCTGGCAAAGTCGTCTGGCCCGGTTACGTTGCGGATGTTGAAGCGGCGATAGAGCTTCTTGGCAGGGACACCCTGCTCGAAGACCACCATGCTGCCGACCATGGCGGTTCCTTGCAGGTTGGAGATGTCGTAGCATTCGATCCGCCGGGGGGCCTGGGGCAGCGTCAGCCTTTCGTGTAGTTCGGCCAGCGCCTGGGTCTGGCGGTGTCGGTCGCTCTTCCATTGGGTGTGCAACGCTTTCAGCGTCTCGGCGGCGTTTTCAGCGGCCATCTTCACCAGTTCGCGCCGTTGCCCGCGCTTGGGGATGGCGATTTGCACTTTCTTCCCGCCGCGGCGCGCCTTTAGCCATTGCTGGATGATTTGCGCCTCTTCTACTTCGTGGGGCAGCAACACCTGGCTGGGGACGGTGGGCGTTTGATCGTAGAATTGCTTAATGAATTCGGCGATCACGCCGGCATCCGGGGTGTCCTCGGCGCCCTCCATCAGGAAGTACTCGCGCCCGATCAGCTTGCCGCCGCGAATGAAGAACACCTGTACGCAGGCGTCTTTCTCGGCGCGCGCCAGGGCGATCACGTCGGTGTCGGCGAAGTCGCTGGAAAGCACCATCTTCTGGCGGGCGAGGATCTTCTCGATAGCGGCGAGCTGGTCGCGCAATGCCGCGGCGCGCTCAAAGCGCAGTTCGCTGGCGGCCTGCTCCATTTCGCGCCGGAGTTTCTTCACGATGCCGGCGCTGTCTCCCTGGAGGAAGTGCGCCAGCCCGGTGATGATCTCCTGGTATGTTTGTTGATCCACTGCGCCGATGCACGGCCCAGCGCACAGCTTGATGTCGTGATACAGGCAGGCGCGCGGGTCTTTGCCGGTAATGGTGCGGTTGCAGGTCAGGTAAGGAAAGATGCGCCGCAGCACATCCAGGGTTTGGTGCACCGCCCAAACGCTGGTATACGGCCCAAAGTATTGCGAGCCATCGTCTACCACGCGCCGGGTCACGGTGACTTTTGGGAAAGCCTCTCCCCAGTTGATTTTGATGTAGGGGTAGCGCTTGTCGTCCTTCAGCCGCACGTTGTAGCGCGGCTGGTGTTTCTTGATCAGGTTCATCTCCAGGATCAGGGCTTCCAGTTCGGAATCCACGACGATCCATTCGATGTCGGCGATGCGCCGCACCAGTTGCCGCGTGCGCGGGTGTTCCTGCGCGCTGGCATGGAAGTAAGAGCGCACGCGGTTGCGCAGGTTGACCGCCTTGCCCACATAGATCACCTGGCCGCGCGCGTTTTTCATCAGGTAGCAGCCGGTTTTGGTGGGCAGGGTGTCCAGGGTGGCCTGAAGGTGTTGGGATAGCTTCATGGCGGAGGAATTTTAACACATGGCCTGCGGTTTGCTGTCTGGCTGCAAAGATATGGTATCCTACCCCCATTCTGATTGCAGGAGCACCCATGATCGAAAAAGTTTGTGTCTATTGTGGCTCATCCGATAAAATCCCTTGGCATTACCGCGATGCGGCGCGGCGGATGGGGGAGGCCATCGCCCGGCGAGAGATGACGATTGTCTATGGCGCCGGGAGCACCGGCATGATGGGCGCGGTGGCCGAGGGGGCGCTTGAGGCCGGGGGTGAGGTGATCGGCGTGATCCCGGAGATCTTCAACACGCCGAAGCTGATGCACAACCGGCTTACCCACCTCGAAGTGGTGCCCGATATGCACACTCGCAAGGCGCGCATGGC
>WFTY01000366.1 GCA_015485245.1 Anaerolineales bacterium
ACCCGATCAGGCGCTGATCCTCGGAGATCACGTCGTCCACCAGACGGATGGAGCGCGGTTGACCGATGGTCAGCGGGACTGCGGTTTCGGGGTAGACCACCAGCCCGCGCAATGGCAGGATGGGGAGTTCATCGGGGATGTTGAGCGATTCGGTGGAAGAATTGTCCTCCGGTTGTTCGGATTCCTCGCCGGTGACGTGTGTGATGATCGGCTGGAGGAACAATTCCCCCTCGTCGTGATGTTCTTCATCGAACCAGGAAAGCAGTTCCATAAGATTCGAGTTCCAGCGAGAGGCTGCCATGCAGGGCTATTCTCCGATTGCGATGTTGTGTGGTTTGGTTTTGGGTAATACCAGGCGTAAAAACCCGTCTTCGTATTCCGCCTGGATGGCATCGTGGTCAATCGGCCAGTGCAGTTCCACTTGCGTGCGGAATTCCCCAAAAGGAATCTCCATCTGATGAAAGGCGCGGCGCTCCGGGGTGTCGGGGCGAGTCCCCTGGATGGTGAGCAAGTCGCCCTCCAGGGAGATGGAGAACTCCGCTTTTTGCATGCCGGCGATCTCCACGCGCACGATGACCGCCTCCTCGGTTTCGTAAACGTCGGTGGGCGGAGACCAGATGCGCGATTGCACCCCCACGCGTACGTGCAGGTGATTGCGGGCGCTCTCCCGTCGCAAGGGCATCATCCAGGCGGTACGCACCCGCCGCGAGCTAACTTTCAGGTCGTTCATGGGCGACGCTCCTTTTGGCCTCACTTCCCCGCCAGCGCATCCTGGGCGGCCCGTAGCACGGCGGCGTAATCTGGCTCATCGCCCAGGGCGGCCATATAGTCGGCGTACACAATTTTGTCGTCGCGATCGACAACGAAAACCGCACGCCATAAAATACGCCGCTCGCGCAGCAGGCAGCCGTACTTGGTTCCAAAGTCCACCTCTTTGTGGTCGGAGAGGACGGTGACCTGGTCGATCCCCGCCGCGCCGCACCAGCGTTTTTGTGTGAAAGGCAGGTCGGTGCTGATGACCAGAATGGCAATCTCATCGCTCAGGGCGGCGGCTTCTTCATTGAAACGACGTGTTTCTCTATCGCATACCGAAGTTTCCAGCGAGGGTACTGCGGCGATGATGCGTACTTTCCCACGCGTATCAGCCAGCCCGCGAAAATCGCTCCAGTCCAGCGCGTGGACGGTGAACTCCGGGGCGTGATCTCCGGCGGCGAGGTCTGGCCCGATGATGGCTCCTGCTTCGACGGCTTTTATTGCGCTCTTTCTTCCCATAAAAAATGTATTCCTCCTTTTGTTCCCTTGTCGTAGTTTCCCCTGGTGTGTGTGCCTGTAAATTTGCCTGGATTATATCACCAATCATTCAGATTGCTGTTTTCCTCCAATGGCGGTCGAATTAGGGTGGACTTGTCAGACGCCCCTGATGCGTTATAATTCGCCCTTACCAGCAAGGGAAAGACAGCGCATGGCCCGGAGTTAGACCTAAGGCAACCGATGCAACCAGTGCACTAACCCCGGGTGACGAGGAAGAGGGTTCCCTGCCGCGAGGCGGGGTTAACCCCGACGAGTGTCGGGGGAAAATCGAGAGATCAGCGGAAGCCCTCCGGGAGCGCCACCTCCCGTCTACTTTCCCTCCTGTCCGAACGCGGCGCACAAAACCTCCGGGTAACCGGAGCGACAAAGGCGCGGCGAGTGGCTAAAACGTGTTGACGTGTGAAAGTGTTAACGTGTTCTTGTATGAATACGTGGTGATAGTCACACGCAAGCACTTGTGTGGAGGGTCCCCCTATGTGTGGAATCGTTGGTTATATCGGCCCGCAAGATGCGACGCCGATCATCCTTAATGGCCTCAAGCGCCTGGAATACCGCGGCTATGACTCCGCTGGACTGGCGGTCTTGCAAGGGGGAGAGATTGCTGTGCGCCGCGATGCGGGCAAGCTGGCGCGCCTGGCAGCCCTGGTGGAGGCTGAACCGGTGTCGGGTCACGTGGGCATCGGACACACCCGTTGGGCCACGCATGGCGAGCCTAACGCCCGCAATGCCCATCCCCACATGGGGATGACCGGCGACGTTGTGTTGGTGCACAACGGGATTGTGGAGAATTTCCTCGAACTGCGTGAGGAATTGATGGCCGAGGGGGCGGAGTTCAAGTCGGAAACCGACACCGAGGTGATCGTTCACCTGATTGAGCGTTATCTTGCTTCCGAGGGGGAGCTGGAGGAAGCAGTGCGCAGGGCGCTTCGTCACCTGCGCGGTGCGCACGGCGTGGTGGTGATGTCGCGCCGCGAGCCGGACAAAATCGTCGCCGCGCGCATTGGCAACGCCGGCGGGGTGGTGATCGGTCTGGGCGAGGATGAGACGTACATCGCCTCCGACCTGCCGGCCATTCTGGAGCACACCCGTCAGATGGTCTTCCTGGAATCGCATCAGATGGCGGTGGTGCGGCGCGAGGGCGTAGAAGTCACCACCCTTGAGGGCGCGCTGGTGGACTACGAGGTGCAGAACGTCCCCTGGGATCCGGTTTCAGCCGAAAAAGGTGAATATCGTCATTTCATGCACAAGGAGATTCACGAGCAGGTGCGCTCGCTGACCGACACCATCGCCGGTCGGGCGGATTTTGAAGCCGGGCGCATTCGCCTGCCCGACCTCAAGCTGACGCCGGAGTTCGCCCGCCGCATCAACAAAATTTTTATCACCGCCTGCGGCACGGCGGCGTATGCCGGGATGGTGGGCAAAGTGCTCATCGAACGCATCGCCCGTGTGTCGGTGGAGGTGGAGATCGGTTCCGAGTTCCGTTACAGCGATCCGATCGTTGGGCCGGATGACGTCGTACTGGCCATCAGCCAGTCGGGGGAGACGGCGGACACGCTGGCGGCGATGGAGGAGGGGCGCAAGAAGGGGGCGACTCTGTGGGCTATCGTCAACGCGATTGGTTCGCAGGCCATGCGCATCGCCGATGGTTTCATCTCCATGCAGACCGGCCCGGAGATCGGCGTGGCCTCCACCAAGGCGTACACTGCCCCACTGGTGGACCTCTACATGCTGGCGATTTTGCTGGGTGATCTGCGCGGGGAGCTGGATGAAGCTGCACGCCGCAGCCTGGTGGCCGATTTGCGCCTGGTACCGGACCTGGCCGGGCAGTGCCTGGATCGCGAGGCGCAGGTGGAAGCCGTCGCCCAGGCGCTGGTGGACACCCGTAACGCGCTCTATCTGGGACGGGGCATCAATATGCCCACGGCTTATGAGGGCGCCTTGAAGCTCAAGGAAATTTCCTACATTCACGCCGAAGGATACCCGGCGGGCGAGATGAAGCACGGCCCGATCGCTTTGATCGACAGTGAGATGCCGGTGGTGGTGATTGCCCCGCGTGATCCCTGGTATGAGAAGATGTTCAGTCAGATTGAGCAGGCCAAAGCTCGCGGCGGGCGGGTGATCGCTATCGCTACTGATGGGGATGAACTGATCCCTCCAGTGGCCGATCACGTCCTCTGGGTTCCCCAAACCCCCTGGATGCTCAGCCCGGTGACGACGGTCATTCCGCTGCAGATGTTAGCCTATCACATTGCTGCCCTGCGCGGCCTGGACGTTGATCAGCCCCGCAACCTGGCCAAGAGCGTGACCGTGGAGTGACGTATTACCCTGCTCAGGACGTTTCATAACTCTGACAAACGTGCCCTGAATAGTGCGCCACGGAGGTGGTTCCACATTTCATGACCTTTAGCAGGACGTTCGCCTCTGACTTGTTCTGTAAAAGCGCGAGCAGCTCTGTCCACAGGTGAGGCTGAGGGGGGAGGAGGGATAGGCTGACTGGGGACTTTCTTTCGAGGGCGAGGAAACCAGTGTAAAATAGCATAAAAGTGATATGAAAAGCAAATTTTTTGGGGGAGAATATCAATTATAATAACTGAAAGTTTGAGTCTACCGGTAAAAGTGTCTGGCCATTTGCATCTGGCGAGATGGGGGGAAGGGGTCATTGATACGGAAACAGCCTGGGCCGATGTTTTTTCGTTGTATCTGCCTATTCCCATCAATAAGCAATATATGAGCGCTTGTTATTGGATATCCTGTGTTGCCTGGAGGGCGTTGTGCATACCATTGCGATGCTCTCTTGAATGGTTGTTGAACTCTTTCGGGGAGCAGGGCATGATCGCTATGCAAGAAATGTCGGTGTCGACATGACCATTCGGCGTCTCCGCCTGATAGCATTCTTTGGGGTGTTTATTCTGATTGCATCCTCGGTGCTGGTCACCTTTTGGGCGCTCCAGACGCAGCGTACTGACGCGCGGATCATCAACCTGGCTGGTCGCCAGCGCATATTGATCCAGAAGATGGCCTTGCAAGTGCTGGCCGTCCAGATTAGCGATGACCCGCTTTATCACGATCAACTGCGCCTCACCGAATCTCAGTTTGAGCGGACGCTCGAGGCGTTAATCGCTGGCGGCCCGGCTCCGTACACCGAGGATACGATCATCACGTTGCCTCCCACCCGTGATCCCGCAATCCTGGCTCAACTGGAGATCGTTCGTGATATTTGGGGGGAGATCGACCAGGCGATTCACGCGGTGCTGGGGACGAACCCTGCCAGTTCAGCCTTTGAGCAGGCTGTGGCGGAAGTGCAACGTCTCTCGCCTGATTTTCTAAACCAGATGGATGAGACCGTACGCATGTACGAGGCCGCGGCCGCG
>WFTY01000367.1 GCA_015485245.1 Anaerolineales bacterium
GGGTGGGGGACATGGGGTGCTCCTTTGTTGTGGTGTTTTGAGGTTACGGCGGACGGCAGATCGCAGACCGCAGACTACAGACGGCGGACCACGGACAGCCGCCGTCCGCGGTCTATCGTCCGTAGTCCGCGATCAATCGTCGAAGGGGGTTACATTATCAGCCAGATAGGTGGCCTGCTCTTCCCTGACAGCATGGCCGCGAAGGGCGCGGCGGAATGCCTGAAGTTTGATGAACAGGCGCTCGCTGGCTTTGTAGACTTCTCGCAGGGTTTCTCTATTGGCGATGTAGTTGCGGCGGTGGATCAGATGCTGGCAGGCGACCGTTTCGATCAGCGAGCGGGTGGCGTAGCCCAGGAAGCGCGCTTGCTCGGTGTCGCTCTGGCTGGTGGAGCCTTCGGCGATGTTCAGCGCGATGCTGGTGGCGGCGCGGGTCATCTGACTTCGCAGGTTGAACTTCTCAGAGGGCGGCAATTGCTCCGCCAGGGCGTAGATCATGTCCGTGTATTCCAGCGCCAGTTGCCAGACTTCCAGTTTCTCGAATTTGTAGGACATGGTGTTTCTCTGAGTGTGTGTTTTGTCAGTGGACGACGGACTACGGACGGCAGACGGCGGCCCGCAGTGGTCAGCCGTCGGTGGTCTGCGGTCTGTTGTCGTCGTTCGTCTCCTCGCAAAGCATCCTGAGCGCCACCGCGTTCAGCACCGCCTTGGGTACGAACGACGAGATGGCGACGAATTCCTGATCTTTGCTCCCGTCGGGGCTGCGCTCGGAGCAGTGGCCGTTCAACCCGTGGGGGCCGAGCCCGTCTATGGTGGGGAGGTGTTGCCACAGGGCGTTGCCGTCGCTCAGGCCGCCGCGCGCTTCGGGGAGCACCTGGTACCCCAGGGATTGGGCGGCTTGCTCCCAGATGCGGAACAGCTTTTGGGTGCCGGGGTTTTGTGGCCAGGGGTCGGATTGGGCGGTGACGTTGATTTGCACACGGCAGGGATAGTTCCCCAGCACAGAGCGCACGTCCACCTGGTTTTGCAAGGCAAGCATTTGACGTACGCCATCGGCGAAGACCTGGGGGTCAAAGGTGCGCATCTCGACTTCGGCTTCAGCCAGGTGCGGCACACGGTTGATTACCGTGCCGCCGCGCACCGTGCCGACGTTGAAGGTCAGCTGGCGGTCGTAATCGGTCAGCGCGGCGACACGCTGGATGGTGTGCGCCAGTTGCACGATGGCGTTGGCTCCTTCGGGATGATTGGAGCCGGCGTGTGCGCCGCGGCCCTCTACCTGGATGCGGTACGAGGCGCGCCCTTTGCGCCGGGTAACCAGTTGAAAGGTGTGGCCGATATGCGCCCCGGCCTCAAAAACCAGGGCGGCCAGGGCGGTATCGTCGAGCCGCTCCTGGCACAGCTCACCGAAGTCATCGGCCAGGCGTTCCTCGGCGGCGTTGAGCAGCACCACCCAGGTGATTGCGTCGAAGGCGCGGGGAGCGAATTCCCGCAGGGCCTCCAGCGTCATCAGGATGGTCAACGTGCCGCCCTTGACGTCGTTGGTCCCGGGGCCGTAGATGCGGTCGCCCTCCACGCGCCAGTGAAAATCGTTGGCTTCTTCCTCTTCGGGCGGGAAGACGGTATCGAGATGGGAGATCAGCCCGATTTTGCGCCCGGAGCTGCCCTCGCGGGTGAGCACCAGGTGTTTGCCGTATGCGGGATTTGCGGCCTGGATGCGCTCCGCCTGGAATCCTAGGGAAGCGAAGGCCTCCGCGGTCAGGTCGCCCAGGCGGTTGACGCCCTGCGGGTTGCCGGTGAAACTGTTGACTTCCACCCATTGGCGTAGCAGGTCGAGGTAGCGGGAGAGATTGTCTTCGAGGAGGTTCTGTGTTTGGGCGATTTCCGTCATGAGCGGTGTCCTTCTTTATGATAGGAGCTGCATCACGGGTCGCGAGGCGCAGAGAACCGATCGCGGCCCGTGATCTGCGGCCGGTGGTCAGGGATTGGCGATGGTGGCTCTCAGCCCGGCGATCAGTTCGTCCTTTTCTGCCTGGGATAGGCGCGCCTGGGGGTGGGTGATCAGGTAGAGCGTGGGGGGCATTTCGCCCTCCTGGATGACTTCGATGGCTTCGTAGGGGTCTTCTTCCCCCTTGCCCCAGTCGGAGAAATTCAACTTGGCTCGCCCCTCTACCACGTCATTCTGCGCTAACCACGAGAAGGGCGCTACGTTGGTGTACCATGGCCAGGTACTTTCGTTACTGTGACAGTCGAAGCAGGCGGTGCGGGCCAGCTCGCGCGTGCGCGGGCTATCCCAGTTTGGTTCTTTCACCACGGGCGGGTTGGTGTGATCCCGTTCATAGGGGACCAGTTGGATGATCAGAAAGGCGGCGATCAAAATGAGGATGATGGTGTTCATGCGTTTTTTCATGATGTGCTCCTCTAAGGTATCACGGTATTTCTTTCTTACACAGTGGTTTTGGTGATGAAGCTGATCGTCCGTTCCACTACCTGATCCAGTTCCCGATCGAGGATGACGACGTGGGAGGAATGCTCCATCCAGTGGATTTCAATCAGCGAGGATTGCACCATCTGGGCGATGGTTTCTGGGACGTGGGCGGGGACGCGCCCATCCAGTTTCCCCTGGATGATCAGCAGCGGGCGGCGGAGCTGAGGCAGTCGCCGTTTGACGTGCTTCTGGAAGCGTAGCAGCTGGATCAGGGCGCGCAACGGCGTATCCCAGTAGCCCTGCCAGGGGAGGTCATCGTCGCTCAGACCTTTGGGCACCGCGGCGATGAAGGGCGCGGCCAGGTACACTTTGAGACGATCCCAGCAGGTGAGGGTCAGCTCGAGGGCCGGGGCGTAGGCCAGCACGCCGCTGACCTCCGGATGGTGGATCGCCAGGTGGAGCGCCAGCAGCCCGCCGGTGGATTCGCCGCCCACGTACACGCGCTCGCAGCGAGTGCTCAGTTGTCGGTAGGCCGCCTCAGCCGAAGCCACCCAATCTTTCCAGGTGTAGCGATTGGCGTCGGCAGGGGAAGTGCCGTGCCCGGGCAGCAGTGGGCCGGAGAGGGTGAAGCCGCGTGCGTGCAGCCGGGTGGCCAGCGGACGCACCTCGGCGGTGGTGGCGGTGAACCCGTGAATCAATAGCACGCCGGTGGGGCCAGCCTGCCAGAAGAAGGGCTCGCCGGGGAGGTGGGGGTTTTTGAGGAAGGGATCAGGTTTGCTCATCTTGCTATCCCCTTGCCGCCAGCTTCCGCTCCAGCCGCGCCTGCCGGTGTTCCAGTTCCGGTAACCAGCGGAGACGTTCTCCGGGTGGCGCTTTCTTTCCGCAAACGTTCTCAATGGCTGCTTGCGTCCAGCGGAGGGCGGTGCCAAAGTCCGCGCATTGATGTTCGTACATTTTGGCCAGTTCCACATAGGCGTATACCTGGCCGGCCTCAGCAGCCTGCTCCCAAAGGGGGGCGGCGAGGTGCAGCCGGCCGCGCTTTTTGTGCAGGGAGGCAAGCCCCTTAAGGGCCTGAAGGCGGGCATCGGGTTGCAGGTCGGCGCGTTGCAGGATGTGGGTGTAGATGCGCTCGGCCGGGCCGGGGTCGCCGAGGTCAGCGTGCAGACGGGCGATGGCCAACAGGTCGAGCTGATCGGTCTCGGGGCTGGCGAGCGGATCGGCCAGCAGGGAGGCCAGATGGTTGAACAGCGCGGCCATGCTGAGCACGTCCACCTCGTTATGGTAGAACACCCCGTTGAGCGGGTGGGCGTCTCCTGTGTGCAGGTATTGCAGGTATAGGCCGGCGATCATCCATCCGGGGACGTCCTCCTGGTTGCGTTGGGTGTTCAGAATGTGGGCTTCCAGGTCGCCCAGGGCGCGGCTTGGCAGGCGGGCGCGCCACAGGCGGCGGGCGAGGTGTAACAAGTCGAGGTGCGCCATGCCCTTCAGAGGGGAAGGCCAGGCGTTGAGTGTGTAGCGACTGTTGAGCAGCGGCAGATCGAAAGCTTTGCCGTTGAAGGTGACCAGCGCCGCGCACGGCGCGGCGAAGGCTTCGAAGGCCGCCAGTTGCGCCCCTTCATCCGCGGGGTCGTGCAGGAAAAATTGCGCCAGGCGGAATTCTTCTCCCTCAAAGCGCCCGGCGCCGATCAGGAAGGCGTACACGCCGCCGCCGGCGTTCAAGCCCGTGGTTTCAATATCGAAGAAGAGGAATTGCTCAAGGCTCAGGGCGCTGAGGCGCGGTTCTCTTGCCCAGGCTGCCAGGATTGTGGGAGGGAGTTTGCCCTTCAGCGAAATATCCCCTTGTTGAAAAGAGGCCGGGTAACGGCGTTCCCGGACAAAGGTTCTTCCCTCTGGCAGTAAGCGCCATTCGCCAGGCAGCAGGGTTTCGATCGCCTGGCCTGGACGGCGAGGCGTTTGTGGCGGGGTATGAACAGGGCCAAGGGTGACCCCCAGAGCCTTGAGGCGCTCGGATAGAGTTGGCATGATTCTTTGATAAACTTAGGCTTTGCGTAGTATAACCCTTGTGGAGTGAAACCGTAAAGTATGCACAACACCAGAGCGATAACACCCAAAGCGCTGCGCGCAGATGGCCTGCTATTGCTGGCCGCGCTGATCTGGGGGTTGGCCTTTGTGGCTCAGCGTGTGGGAATGGACTATATGGGCCCGCTGACCTTCAATGGGCTGCGCTTTGCTCTGGGCAGCCTGGTGTTGTGGCCGGTGGCCGCGCGCACCGAGGGGATGACGCGATTGAACTGGCGCGCCGGTGCGTTGAGCGGCGTGATCCTCTTCCTGGGGGCTGCTTTGCAGCAGGCGGGCATGGTGTATACCGAGGCCGGGAAGGCCGGGTTTATCACCGGGTTATACGTGGTGCTGGTGCCGCTGGTGGGCGTGTTCCTGGGGCGGCGCAGCGGTCGGGCGACGTGGTTGGGCGCCTGCCTTGCCCTGAGCGGCCTCTATTTGTTGAGCGTGACCGGCGATTTCGCCCTTCAGCGCGGGGATGCACTGGTGCTGCTCAGCGCGCTGGTGTGGACCTTTCATGTGCTGGTGATCGACCGCTATGCCGGGCGCGCCGGGGCGTTGCGGCTGGCGTGGATGCAATTTTCCCTGACCGCGGCGTTCAGCCTGGGTGGGGCGTTGCTGTTTGAGTCGTTTGACCCGCGCGCCTGGGGCGGCGCGTTGTGGGCGGTGCTCTACGCCGGGGTTTTCTCCGTGGGGATTGGCTACACCTTGCAGGTGGTGGCGCAAAAAGACGCCCCTCCAGCTCACGCCGCAATTCTGTTGAGCCTGGAGGCGGTCTTCGCGGTGTTTGGCGGCTGGGTGCTGCTGGGTGAAGCCTTGACCCGTCGCGGCCTGTTAGGGAGCGCGCTGATGCTTGCTGGGATGTGGGTTTCACAGCTCGGCAGTGATGGCCGGGGGGAGCGATAATTCGACCGTCCCCCGCTGGAATTCGCGGGTACAATCCTGGGCATGAATCGATTAGAGCGACTTCGCGAGATTGACCGGCGGTTGCTGGTCATCCTTCTTATTGTGTTTGTGCAGATGCTGGGCGGTTCGATTGTGCTGCCCGTGTTGCCCCTCTACGCGCAGCGCGGCTTTGACCTCTCGCCGCCGGCGATCACTTTGCTGGTGTCGTCTTATTTCATGGCGCAGTTCGTCGCCGGGCCGCTGTTGGGCCGCCTTTCGGATGTGCGCGGCCGCCTGCCGGTGTTGATCGTCAGCCAGATTGGGACGACGATAAGCTTTGCGATGATGGGGCTGGCGCAGGGCGCAGTGATGCTGTTCGCCGCCCGCGTTCTGGACGGGGCGACCGGCGGAAACATCATCGTCGCCCAGGCCTATATCACCGACATCACCTCGAAGGAGCGGCGCACCGAGGTGCTGGGATACATCTTCGCGGCTTTCGGGTTGGGGTTTATCTT
>WFTY01000368.1 GCA_015485245.1 Anaerolineales bacterium
AGCAGCAGATCGTGGATGCGCTGCTGGCGATTGCGGAGACCGAAGAAGGCCAGGCTGCGCTGGACACCGCTTATCAGTGGGGTGGTCTGGAAGCGCATGACGATACCTTCTATGATGCCTTCCGCCAGGTGCTCGACGCGGCTGGCGTCTCCGCCGAAGACCTGTAAACCAGCACCCGGCGACAAGTGACCGCCTATCGGCATTTGCGCCCCGCGCGATAAGAAACCGGTGTGAGGGGACTTTTCCTCTCACACCGGTTGCACGTTCATTCACAGGAGCAAAACGTGACCGATCAACCCCTGATGCCCTCCGGGCCGATCGAAATTAAGGATAACGGCATCACCTTCAGTAAACGCCTGAATGAATTTCCCTGGTGGTTTGTGGCGTTGATCCTGATCGCCGTATGGGCCTTTTTCATCATCTTCACCAACCCCAATTACAACGAGGCCTTCAACTTCATCAAAGCAGGCCTGCGCATTACCATCCAGACATCGCTGACCTCCTATGGCTTCGCACTTATTCTTGGACTGATTGCCGGTTTAGGGCGGCTATCAAAAAACATCCTCTTCAACAACTTGTCGCGGCTGTATATCGAGATCGTGCGCGGCATTCCCATGCTGGTGCTGATCTTCTTCATCGCCCTGGTGGGCGTCCCCACGGTAGTGGAAGGATTGAATAACCTGGGAACCTTGCTGACCGAACGCGGCCTGACCACCGCGGGCGGGTTGTTTTCCGCCTTCAACAACCAGAACATCAGCATGAACGCTCGCGCTATCGTTGCCCTGGCCGTGACATACGGCGCGTACCTGGCGGAAATCTTCCGCGCCGGGATTCAATCGATCGAACCTGGGCAAATGGAAGCCGCACGCTCTCTGGGCATGAGCTACGGACAGGCCATGCGCCACATCATCCTGCCGCAGGCCATCCGCAATGTGCTCCCCGCGTTGGGCAACGATTTTGTCGCCATGGTGAAGGACTCATCCCTGGTGTCGGTGCTAGCGGTGCGCGATATCACCCAAGTCTCACGTCTGTACGCCGGAAGCACCTTCCGCTTCCGTGAAGCCTACGTCACCCTCTCGGTTCTCTACCTGACCATGACGGTGGTGCTTTCCCTGGCAGTACAGGCCGTAGAAAGGCGGATGCGAGCTGATGACTGAGAAACCCGCACGCGACAACATCATCGTTGTCAAGGACCTGTATAAATACTTTGGAGAAGTCAAGGCGCTCAACGGCGTCAGCCTGACGGTGGGACGCGGCAAAGTCGTCGTCGTCATCGGCCCCAGCGGGTCAGGCAAATCCACCATGCTGCGCTGCATCAACCACCTGGAAGAGCCCACCAGCGGCGAAATCTGGATCGACGGCGTCAAACTGACCCACGACCATCACCTGATCAACGCCATGCGCGCGGAAATCGGCATGGTCTTCCAGCTCTTCAATCTTTTCCCCCACCTGACTGCGCTGGAAAACGTCACCCTGGCGCAACGCGTGGTACGCGGCCGCTCCAAAGAAGAGGCCGAAGAGATCGCCATGGAACAACTCCGCCGCGTGGGTATCCCGGAAAAAGCCAACGCTTACCCGCGGAAGCTCTCGGGCGGACAGCAACAGCGCGTCGCCATCGCCCGCGCCCTGGCGATGAACCCCAAAATCATGCTCTTTGACGAGCCCACCAGCGCGCTCGACCCGGAGATGATCAAGGAAGTGTTAGACGTGATGCTCGATCTCGCCAGCGAAGGGATGACCATGGTGTGCGTGACCCACGAGATGGGCTTCGCCCGCTCTGCCGCCGATGAGATCATCTTTATGGATGAGGGCAAAATCGTTGAGCACACCACGCCCGAGGGGCTGTTCAACAATCCCCAGCACGAGCGCACCAAGCTGTTCCTCTCGCAAATCCTGCAACACTGATCTGCCAGAGAAACTGGCAACAAAAAAGCCGCCCGCGGGCGGCTTTTTGAATGACAAAACCGACCAAAGCGGGCGGTTCATGATGGTGCGCTGGGCGGGGGTCGAACCCGCACGCCCTAGGGGCACATGGCCCTCAACCATGCCTGTCTGCCAGTTCCAGCACCAGCGCGTGAGCATCCGTATTATAATCAGGGGGTTGTAATTGTCAAGCGATTCCCCGCCACGCGACCCCGCATCCACCCCAGGGA
>WFTY01000369.1 GCA_015485245.1 Anaerolineales bacterium
ATCCTTCCTGTACGCTTCGTGGTTTCAATCCACGCTCCCCGCGAAGGGGAGCGACGAAGCAGTTGCAATCCTTCCTGTACGCTTCGTGGTTTCAATCCACGCTCCCCGCGAAGGGGAGCGACAGCTCGCCCTCGCTGGCCCCTTCCACCACATGCAAGTTTCAATCCACGCTCCCCGCGAAGGGGAGCGACCGCAACATATAGCGTTGCAAAGCGCCGATGCGCCACATCTGGGCGTCGGCGTTCTTACTCTTACCGTAGTTTTTGTCACTTGCATAAGGATATTTAGTTTTTAAGGTGCCATTTCCCTGCGAACCCGCCCAAGAATCTCTGGGCGCTTGGGGTTCGCAAACCCGCTTTTTAGGCAATCAGCGGGCCTTCCAGGTCCACACTGGCTTTCGCGCCAATATGCTCTATCTTTTCACGCCAGTTCCTACCCAGGTAATAGAACCGCAAACTGTCTTTCTCCACATCAATGATGTCGGTGAGTAACGCTTTGAGCACGCGCAATTGCGCGCCATCGATCAGGCACTCGAAGACCGAGTTTTGGACGCGTTGACCGTAGTTCTCGCATTGTTTGGCAACTTTGCGCAGACGCTTTTGCCCAGCGGGCGTTTCGGTGTTGACGTCGTAGGTGATCAGAACCATCATGAGGTAAGCACTCCACTTACTATCCCAAGAAGTTGTAGTGGGCGGATTTCGATACGCCGTTTCGCGGCTGCCCAATCACCGCCCTCGTCAACGCCAAAAGAAGGGCGGATAGGCATCCAGATCACCGCGCAGGTGGCGGGCCAGCAGTTGGGCCTGGACGTGCGGAATCAGCCCAAAGGGGATGCGTTCCTTCAAGTAAGGGTGAATGATTTGCTCCTGTTTGCGTTCCTGCCATGCAATGATGACCGCCTTGCGGGTAGCGTCATCCATCAAAACGCCGCCGCTCTCCTTTTGAACGAATCCGCTCCCTTTGATTTGTTTGCGGTTGACCAGGGTGAGCGCCAGCCGGTCGGCCAGAACGGGACGCAGTTCTTCCATCAGGTCGAGCGCCAGGGAAGGACGTCCGGGCCGGTCGGCGTGCAGGAAGCCCATCTGCGGATCCAGGCCGACGGCCTCGAGGGCCGAGGCGACTTCGTACGTCAGCAGGGTGTAGAAATAGGAGAGCAGGTCGTTCAGGTTGTCACGCGGCGGGCGGCGGTTACGCTCTTTGAAGGGGAAATCTTCCTTTTGGTGCAGCACCATCTGCCCAAAGACGCGGAAGTATTGTTTGGCGGCGCTGCCCTCCAGGCCGCGCAGAGTCTCCAGGCTGTCGGCGTCCCGAATCGCCGGGAGGGTGGCTTTCAAAAAGGCCGAGACCTCCCGCAGGGCCGGGACGTCCACCAGCATGGCGTGATCCCTCAAGGCACGCTCGATGACCACCCGGCTGTTGGCGATCTTCCCCAGCAGGCAAGACGCCGCGATGGACACGCACGTGGATTCATCCTGAGCAAGTTCGTACTGTCTTTTGCGCAGCAGAATGTTGCCCTTGACCCGTCCGGTGACGCGCGCCAGAAAGCGCCCGCTGGGCCGCAAGAAGGTCAGGCCGATGTTCCGTTCAGCGCAGGCGCCCATCAGAGCCGGGCTGACGCCGGGATAGTTGAAACACACGATGGCCTCCAGATTGTGCAGCGGCAGTTTGAGCGCCTTGCCTTCCTCCTTTTTCACGACCACCGTTTCACCTTCCAGGATAAGGAAAGCCTCCGGCGTGGTGACGTAGAGCACGTTGCCAAGTTTTTTCATGGCTCAGGCCGCCTCGATTTGTTCCTGAATGTATCGGGAGACCATCGTGCGTCGGTTTTGCAGGTCGGGTAGGCAGACCTCGACCAATGAGCAAGAACGGCAGGCTTTAGACGGCCTGACTTTGGGGGTGTGGCCGCGCCGCAAGTAGGTATGCATTTCACCGGCGGCTTTACGCACCAGGGCGCGCAGTGCTTCGCTGAATTCAACCGGCTCGCGGCGGCGCGTTTGGGCGTAGAAAACATATCCGCGCGGGATGTCCACCAGCAGCATCTCTTCCAGGCACATGGCCTGGGCGCAGAGCTGCGCTTCATCGCAGTGGTCGCGTTTTTTGCGTCCGCGTTTGTATTCCACCGGGGCGGGCCGGTAAAAGCCCACTCTCCCCGGCAGTTGGACGCCCTCTGCCGCAGCGGTGAATTCCACCACATCGCAGATGCCCGTCAGCCCCAGCGAGGGCGAGGAGACCGGCACCGAGCGGGCGATGACCACCTTCCCGCGCTTCTCGGTGAAGAAGGGGTCGTCGGCCCGCCGGTGCAGGATGCGCCCTTCAGCGGTGAGCGCGTTTTCTTTCCACTGCTGTTCGACGTGGATGAGCGCCCACTGCCGCCGACAGAAGACAAAGTGCTGGATGCCGGAGAGCGGCAGCCATTCGGAGGGAGGGTATTCGGTCATCGGTGGCGAAAGGGGATGCCGAAGGCAGAATCCGGCATCCCCCAGAACGGGTTAGAGCATCTCGATCAGTTCGACGCCGGGGGGCAGGTTACTCGCCATC
>WFTY01000370.1 GCA_015485245.1 Anaerolineales bacterium
AGGGGAGATTGGGCAGGCTCAACAACGAGCGGGAGGCAATCACCAGATGGCAGTTCTCATCCATCTCCTGCCCAAACCGACTGATGAATTCATTGACCAAAGCGCTGGCATCCACTAAATGATAATCATCCAGCACGATGGCGAAATGCTCGCTGATATGATCATAAATATCGTTGACCACCACGCTGACCAGTTGGGGGATATCCACCACTCCAGCAAGAGCTTCCATGAAGGCGAGCGTCGCCTCCCCAAATTCAGGAAAACGCTGCTGGATAGCCGCCACGAAATGCGCCAGAAACCGTTCGATATCTTGATCGTACTCATCCAGCGCGAACCAGCACACTGCGAACTCAGCCTGATGAGCAAAATCGACCAGCAGAGAGGTCTTGCCGTATCCCGCGGGCGCGGCGATCACCGTGAGGCGGTAGTCCAATATGTCATCCAGGAGATTCAACAACCGCTTCCGCGAGAGCAGATCAGCCCGCCGACGGGGCACAATGACTTTTGTTCGTGTAATCTGAACAGGCATAATGGATGCTCGCTGGTCTCGCTGGTAGCCAAGAATCGGCCCGCACCGCGCGCCATTTTCTGGCACCTTTCGAGTATAACACTCTCCACGCGGGTTTTCAGCACCCCGGCGCAAGGGCACGCCCCCCTGTTTGTCCAGGCCCCAACAGGACATCGCCGTTGAATGCCCTGGCGGACATTTCAGCTTGTCGCTGACAACGCGCTTTGACAAACCCTCTCCATCATGCTACAATACAGCCGCTTTGCAGGTGTTTTATTGATTTTTTTGATGAACAGCATTAATTCCCGGTCGGAGCAAATCCCGTCCGGTTTTTTTTTGAAAGGCGCACAGCGCCCTGACCTGCAAAATATATGGAACCAACCCTCCCACACAGGGAGGACGTTATTCAAAAACAAAATATTAACCTCTCAGCCTCCCCAGGGTTAATCTTGCGCGCCGGAGATACTCTCCGCGCCCGCCCAGGGCCGGCTTGTTGATTGAGCACGTCTGACGCGAATACACATCGGTTTGTCAGTCAGGGGGCACTGTTCAAAAAAACACGCTTTTGCGCACATACCATCACGCTTTGGGGGCTGAGAGGGCGGAAACGAAAGGAATATCTTTTATGAGCAAGACATTACGCATCATCCCCATGGGAGGCCTTGGGGAAGTAGGAAAGAACATGATGCTATACGAATACGACGACCAGATTCTGGTGGTTGATACCGGCATCATGTTTCCCGATAACGACATGCTGGGGATCGATTACATCATCCCCGACTTTGAATATCTACAGGCGCACCGGGATAAGGTCGCTGGCATCATCATCACCCACGGGCACGAGGATCACACCGGTGCGGTTCACCACGTGTTAAACGAAATCAACGCCCCGGTCTACGCCACGCCGCTCACACAGGGGCTGGTGGAGGTCAAACTGGCGCGCAACGGACTGTTGAAAAAAGCCGATTTGCGCACCATCCATGCCGGCGACACCGTCCAGATCGGCCCCTTCAAGGTCGAGTTTTTCCATGTGTGCCATTCGGTGCCCGACGCTGTCGGACTGGGGATCACCACCCCGGCCGGTTTGCTCGTGCACACCGGCGACTACAAGTTCGACCCCACACCGGTAGACGGTTGGCCAACGGACTTCGCCAAGCTGGCCGAATTCTCCAGCCGCGGCGTGCTCGCCCTGCTGGCCGATTCCACCAACGCCGACAAAGCGGGCTGGACACCCTCGGAGCGCACAATTGACGCCGCTTTCGACGATGTGTTCAGCACCGCTCCGGGGCGCATCATCATCGCATCATTCGCCTCACTGATTTCGCGCATGCAGCAGGTCGCCGACGCCGCCCGGCGTCACGGCCGCAAGCTAGCCTTTGTGGGACGCAGCATGACGGACAACTCCGCCATGGCGATCAAACTGGGCTATCTCAAAGTCGAAAAAGACACCCTGATCAATCTCGACCAGGCCCTGGGAATGGCCGATGACCAGGTTGTGCTGATGTGCACCGGCTCGCAGGGCGAACCAACCTCGATCATGGGGCGTCTCTCCACAGGGACGAACCGACGCTTCGGCGTTAAGAAGGGCGACACTATCGTGCTCTCCTCGCACCCCATCCCTGGCAACGAGGAAACGATCTACAAAACGATCAATCGCCTGTTCCGCCGCGGAGCCAACGTGATCTACGAACCTCTCGCCCCGGTGCACGTCTCCGGGCACGCCAGCCAGGATGAAATGGCGCTGATGCTCCACTTGGTCAAGCCGGAATACCTGATTCCCATCCACGGGGAGTTGCGCCACCTCAAGCAGCACGCCGTGATCGCCGAGGAAGCAGGCATCCCGGCCGATAAGATTCAAGTCGTGGAAAACGGTCAGGTGATCGAATTCAAAGCTGGCAAGCTCTCCCTGGGAGAGCGCATCCCCGGCGGCTACATCTTCGTGGACGGATCGCGCGTGGGCGATATTGGCCCCAGCGTGGTGCGCGAGCGCGAGGCGCTGGCCCGCGACGGCGTGGTGCTGATCAGCCTGACGCTGGATCACAACGGCCGCCTGCGCGAAGAGCCGGAGATCATCTCGCGTGGTTTCGTCTACAAGCGCGAGGCCGGCGAACTGTTGGAAGCACTGAACAAGCGCATCATCAACGCCGTCAACAACAGTAACGGCGACATCCACAATCACGTGGTGCAAACAGCGCGGTCGTTCCTCTTCAACGAGACAAAGAGTCGGCCGATGGTGTTGGCGACCATCAGCTGGGTGTAAGACACCCCCAACTGCCAACGAAAAAAGCTTTCGTCTCTGGGGCGAAAGCTTTTTTTGTTACCCTCACCTGGGTTCGGGGCAGGAACAAAACGCTATGCTGCAATCATTCTCTTAAGGCGTGCTTTGCGCCCTGGCGGTCAATCTTTTCCTGTTTCCCAGCCCTGCGCTCCAACCAGGGGGACGAAGGCAACCGGGGCGATCTCATCATGATCCCATTGCTCTCCCCGTCGACGCCACAACTGCAGCACCTGACGGAAACGATCCCCCACAGGGATGACCAGCCGTCCACCCGCATCCAACTGTTCCAGCAACGCCGGGGGGACGCGCGGCGCCGCGGCAGTGACAAGAATCGCCTGATAAGGGGCGTGGTCAGGCAGGCCCAACGTTCCATCCCCCACATAAAACTTCACATTGCGGATTCCTAGATCGGCCAGCACAGCGGCGGCCCGTTGCGAGAGCGCGGCGTGCCGCTCGATGGTATACACCTGCGCCGCCAGTTGCGCCAGCACGGCGGCCTGATAGCCGGAGCCGGTGCCCACTTCCAACACATTCTCATCCCCTTTCAGCGCCAGGAGATCGGTCATCAAGGCGACGATATAAGGCTGCGAGATGGTCTGCCCCTGACCGATGCGCAGCGCGCCATCCGCATAGGCCCAGCGTTGTTGGTCGGGCGGCACAAAGCAATGCCGCGGCACCGTCCGCAGGGCTTCCAACAGCCTGGGCGAACGAATACCGCGGCGCTCGATCTGCTCCTTCACCATAGCAAGGCGTTTTTCCGCAAACGCCGGGTCTTGCGCGATCATGTCTCCGCTTTCAGGGCCTCTATCACCCGCCGCCAGAAATCATCCCGCTCCCCTGGGGTGTAAGGGATGTACAGAGTCAGGCGATCGGCCAAACCGTGATAACGCTCGCTCAGGGTGTGGGGAACCTCCGCGGGAGCAGCAACCACTGCGAAGCTGTGCAGGATCTCATCGGAGATCAGGTCGGACATCTCCCCCCATCGTCCGCGGGCGGCGTGTTCGGAAAGCCGCTCCGCCACATCCTCCCACCCGTGCAAGGCAAACACACGCCGGTAAGAGGGGGTAGAGGCGTAGAAGGCGATCTGCTGACGCGTGAAAGCATCCTCCTGCGCGTTGGTGACGACGAAAGCGGACACCGAAACGGCCACCGCGTCCCGCTCGCGACCCGCTTTGCGCGCCCCTTCGGCGATGGCCGGGATGATCACCTCCCGCAGATAGCGCGCGGAATTGAGGGGGTGCACATGAAAGCCATCCGCCGCCTCACCCGCCAGGCGCGCCAGCCCGGTGTTCACGCCGGCGATGTAGATGGGGATATCAGGGTACTGGCAGGGGCCGGGGTTGAAAAAGGGAGTCATCAGGGTCAGTTTGTAATACTCGCCGCGGAAGTTGAGCCGCTCGCCGCTCTGCCAGGCGTGCCAGAAGGCGCGGATGGCGCCGATCTGCTCGCGCAGCTTGTTGACCGGCGAGGCAGGCCAGGTCATGCCAAAACGCCGCTCGATGTGCGCCCGCACCTGCGTCCCCAGGCCGAGGATGAAACGTCCACCGGAGGCCTGCGCCAGATCCCAGGCGGTGTAAGCCAGAGTCGCCGGGCTGCGGGCGAAACCGATGGCGACGGCCGTGCCAAACTGCATGCGACCGGTGTGTTCAGCGATCAACGCGCCGGGCAAAAACGGGTCGTGCTGCGTCTCCGTCGTCCACAGGCCGTCGAAGCCGATGTCCTCAGCCGCCATAGCATAAGCCGGGACAGAATTCAAAAAGACGGGGGGAAGAGTGGCATCGATTTTGAAAGACATATCCAGGGTTCTCAATCTGCGCTTTATTCTTCCAGCAAGTAAGCGATAAGCCACTGCGTGGTAGCAACCAGCGCCTCGGTGTGAGTACGCTCATAATTGTGGGAGGCATCCACACCAGGGCCAATCAGCGCGACGGCCACGTCGCCGCCTGCCCGCCAATAAGCCTCGCCATCCGAGCCGTAATACGGGTAAATATCCACTTTATAGGGGATCTTATGTTTTTCCGCCAGGGCGCGCAGCTTCTGGTTCAGGCCGTGGTGATAGGGCCCGCCGGAATCCTTGATGCACAGGGTGGCGTGGAACTCATCGGAGGCCTGACCTTCCCCAACGGCAGCCATATCCACCACCAACAGTTCAACCATCTCCGGGGAAAAGCCGGTTGCTGCGCCGTGACCAACCTCCTCATAATTGCTAAAGAGGAAGGTTGTGTTTTGAGCCGGTTGAAGCCCCGCGGCGTGCAGCGCTTTGATCGCCGTCACCAGATTGGCCACACAGGCTTTGTCATCCAGATGGCGCGAGCGCACGAAACCGTTGGTGATCTCCACGCGTGGATCGAAGGCCACGTAATCGCCGACCTCGATCCCTAAAGCGCGGGTCTCCTCCACCGAGGCGGTGCGGGCGTCCAGGCGAACTTCCATCGTGTCATCGCTGCGTGACGTCTCACGCACCTTCTTGCCATAGACGTGGGTGGAAGCCCGAGCAAGGAGCAAGGCCCCGCGCACAACCTCCCCGCGGCGAGTGAACACGCGGCACCCCTCCCCTTCAACCGTGTTCCAGGCAAAACCGCCCAACGAGGTCAGTTTCAAACGGCCGTTGGGCTTGATCTCCTTAACCATCGCACCGAGGGTATCCACATGGGCGGTCAGTCCGCGGGGCGCATCATCTCGTCGTCCCTTCCAGGTGACGGTTAACGCACCTTTACGCGTGTGGCGCAGCTCCAGGGCAGGGATTTCTGCCAGGGCGCTCTCGACCAACGCCATGGCCTGGTCAGTGTATCCGGTCGGGCTGGGGGTGTTCAACAGCTCGGTGAGGAAATCGAGCATAAAGGGAATGTCAATAGACGGAAGATTTTGCATTCAAGGTCCTTTTTCCATTTCAAGGCGCTCAAACTCAGCGATGCGCTGTCGCCAGGTATCCGGTACAGGGATGGTGCGTTCTGCCTGGTAGTCATAGGCCACCAACACCGAGCTGCCCTCCGCCAGGACGGCGCCAGTGTCGGCATCCTCAATGCGATATTCGCTGTGCATGCTCTTGTTTCCCAGGCGGGAGATGCGCATTCCCACGCGCAGCGACTGCCCCCAAAGGATGGGCGCCTTGAAGGCCACGTGAGCGTCGGCCATAATCATCCCCAGCGTGAGGAACGATTCTCCATTCCACAGGCCCAGGTGACGCACATAAGCCACGCGCGCCTGCTCCATATAGGTGAGATAACGGGCGTTGTTGACATGCCCCTGGGGATCCAAATCGCCATAGCGCACCTGAATCGGTTGGTAGAAGCGAAACTCGGTCATTTACAAAACCTGCATACGGAAAGAGAATTTATCACGCCGGGAATTACGGTTCGGACAAGCTGGAGCGCACCGCGTCGGCGTCCAGTGAACCGACCATGCGCCACAGCTCCTCGCCCTGCGCGTCAAAGAAGATAAACGTCGGGGTAAGCGCTCCAAATTGCTGCGCCAGCTCCCTGCCATCCGCGGTTTGGACATCCACCCGTAAAACGATCAACCGATCGGCAAATTCTTCCTCTATCCCATCCACGATGGGCTTGGCGGCCACGCAGGCAAATCAGTACGGGGATTGCAACTCCAGCAACAACGGAGTCCCCTGCCCGAGGTGAGCGCTCAAGCGCTCCTGCGCACTTTTTTCACCTGCCTGCGGGCGGATCACCAGCCAGACCAGTACCAGTCCGGCGGCTACCAACATCAGGATGACCCCATCGCGCGGGGAGAACCCATCCTTCAACAGTCCATACGCCGTCAGGCCGAGAATCAACGCCGCCGCAAACACCACCGAATAATGATTAACCAACGTCGTCATACAATCGTCTCCTGAATGATGGTTTCGTCCTTGACCCTATGAGGTTCTTTCGTTAAAATGTATTCCGCTTAGCCGAAGTGGCGGAACTGGCAGACGCGCACGACTCAAAATCGTGTTCCTTCGGGAGTGTGGGTTCGATTCCCACCTTCGGCACAGGTATTATAACAGCCCCCTTGAGGGGCTGTTGTTTTTTCCCCGCAACTTCCCTGACCCATTGGGAGAGCTTTGGCTTTGATAAGAACTTATCCGAGGATTGCGCCGTCGGTTGAGTTTATCGAAACCCGGCGCCTTTCTGAATTTACAGATAGATACAAAGCGTTATCGCTTATAATGAACGCAGACCAACTTCACTTCCTGTAAGCCGCGAAGAAGGAGCCTTTCATGCCATCACTCCGCCAGGTTCTGGGCGTCATCATGGGTGGAGGCCGCGGGACACGTCTCTACCCCCTGACCCGCGACCGCGCCAAACCTGCCGTGCCCATCGCCGGCAAATATCGTCTGATTGATGTGCCTATCAGCAACTGCATCAACTCCAACATCAACCGCATCGCCGTGCTGACGCAATACAACTCGGTTTCGCTGCACCGGCACATCACATCCACGTACAACTTCGACCCCTTCCACCACGGCTGGGTGCAGATCTGGGCGGCGGAACAAACCGTCACCTCAGCGGACTGGTATCAAGGCACGGCCGACGCCGTGCGCCAGCAATTGCTCGAAATCCGCTCCTCGGGAGCCAAGTACGTGCTCATCCTGGCGGGCGATCACCTCTACCGCATGAACTACGCCGAGATGGCGCGTTTCCACTGGGAGCACGGGGCGGATATTACCGTAGCGGTCCAGCCAGTTTCCCCCACACAGGCCAGCCGTTTCGGCCTGCTGAAACGCGGGAAGGATTTCTCCATCTCCGACTTTGTGGAAAAACCCAAAGACCCCAAAGTGCAAAAACGCTTTATCAGCCGCGACGACCCAGAACGGCCTTACCTCGGGTCGATGGGGATATACCTGTTCAACACCGACGTGCTCGTGGAAGTGTTGGCCACCACCGCGGACGATGATTTTGGAGGCGACGTGATCCCCAAGGCGATTCACACCCATCAGGTGTTTGGCTTCGATTTTGACGGCTACTGGGAGGATATCGGCACAATCCGCTCGTTCTACGATGTCAACCTCTCGTTGGCGCAGCCCAACCCGCCCTTCCACTTCGACGACCGCGACAGCCTGATCTACACCCATCCGCGCTTTTTGCCCAATTCAATCATCCATGGGGCACATCTCAACAACACCATGATCGCCGACGGCTGCACCGTCGGTCAGGCCGAGATCAGCGATGCGATCATCGGTCTGCGCAGCCGCGTGGCCGATGGCGTGCGCATGCGCCGCACCTACCTAATGGGCGCAGATTACATCGAGGAGGGCTTGCGCGTGCGCCAGGGCGTGCCACTGGGCGTAGGGAAAAACGCGGATATCGAGGGAGCGTTGATCGACAAGAACGCCTGCATCGGGGAGGGCGTTGTCATCCGCCCCTTCCCACGAGGCACCAACCTGGATAGCGACTTCTACGCCGTGCGCGACGGCATCGTGGTGATCCCCAAGAACACCGTGTTGCAACCCGGAACGGTCATCGCACCGGGATAACCAACGCCAGAGCATGCCAGAGGCCAGTTTTTTTAAAAAGCCTGGCCTCTGTTTACAGGCTTACGCCGCTACAGCAACTTCTTTCGTGAAGATCTCAAATTGTGGGGGATTTTCAAAATGTTTTTTCACCGCGCACTGCTCGGCCGAGCGAACCAGGGCAGCGTGATACTTCTTTGGGAAGCCAGGCGGCACTTGAATTTCAAGTTCAATTTTGCCTACCATGCCGTAGTTAAAAGGATCGTTGTACATGCGCTGAATAATGCGAATCCCCTGGGGGTCAAGGCCGCGTTGACGACAAAACCCCAGCACATAAATTCCCGCGCAGGTGCCTAACGAAGCCAGAAAAACAGCGAACGGCGTGGGAGCGGAGCCGTTGCCGCCTCCCGCAGGGGGTTGATCGGTCTTCACCGTGTAAGAACCAAAATGGGCATCCACACGAGCGCCGCCAGGGAAGTCAATTATCATCTCCATAATGAAAGCCTCCAGACATATCATCTCACTTACTTCCCCACTTAGATGCACACCGACTGAAAAGGTTTCAAGAATCCGGAACCAGCGAGCGTTATTCCCTGTCTCTCCGCAAGAAAAAGTGTCCGTAAAGCCCCACCGCCAGCGCGTACAGACCAATGGCAATGGCAAAGGGTGGGCCAAAACCATATTCCACCTGCAAATATCCACTGATCGTCGGGCTGAAAGCGCGCCCAAAACTCCACACCATACTCACCAGGCTGGCGACTGTGGCGCGCGAGGTGGCGTCCACTTGCTCCATGACAAACGTTTGATAGATTGGGTTGCTCATGTTCATCAGCGCCATGCGCACCAGATAAGCCCCTGCGCTGACAGGGAAGAGTGGAGCAAACCCCAATGCCATCATAAAAGGGATCGAAAGCCCTTGCGTTAACGCCACCAGCTGGATCTTCCCCAGACGATCCGCGATAGGGGGAGCAATCATCAACCCTACGCCCATAGCCAACGACCCCCAGGCGAACAGGGTTCCAATGGCATGATCCGGCTGATGGTGCACCACCCGGAAGAAGACGTTCATAAACGGCATAAACATCCCCGCTCCAATGGAAATTAACAGCGAAGGCAGCAACAGCTTGGTCAGCAAACGAGGCTGGGCGGCGGCAAATCGTAAAGGAGCGAACCCTGCCTTCTGCTCTTCGCTGAGGTAATGAACTCGCCGCAGGAAGATCAAGGGGAAAAAGCCCCCAAGCGCCAACAGACCAACGACCAACAACGCCTGTCCATACGCTGCGCTATCCGTGGGGGAGAGATCGCTCATCGCCGCTGCCCAGGAGGGCAAATAGCCTCCCAGCCAGTTTCCCACAAAAACAGAGCCCATCCGCAAACCGGAACTCAGGCTGAAGAGATACGTGCGCTCTTCTTCGCCGCTGTTCTCCATCAGGAACGGGGCCTGAGCCACAGCGTTAATGCTCTGCACCACCCCAAAAAGCGCGTTCATGGCGAAAAACACCCCCACAGACGGCCAGAGCGCCATCACCGTTACCGCCAACCCCAACAACAGGCTACGAGCCATCAGCACGGATTTGCGCCCGATGATATCCACCAGATATCCCATCGGTAGCGCCAGGATCAAAGCGGTGAGCTGGTTAGTGGTGATCAATTGCCCCAGCAACGCCTCGTCATACCCCAGGCTGAGAACGTAAAAATTGAACAGTAAGCGATACACCCCCATCGCTGCGCCGGTTACCACCACGCTGAGCAAATACAAACGTGCGTTAGGGCGAAAGAGGCGCACGCGCGCAACATATTCGCCCCCCACGCGACGGATGTGCATTGTGATCTTCAATGACAGCCCTCACTTCCCATAAAATGGCACAAGGCGGCTGATTATATCCCTCCGCCAGAAGAGCGTCAAACAAGAATCAGTGCAGGGCACATCTGGGGGAAGGAAAAACGTCAAGCTGTGGATAACTCCTCAAAATCTGTGGAGAAACGCAGATAACTGTTGAGAACTCAGGCCAATTTCCCCAACACAGCCGAATACCACCCCCATATATGGGGGCAACCTGACAGATCAATCCAGATATTTCCTGACGAAATCCTGCCTCTACAGAGCAAAAAACTCCTCGCGATTTCTCCCCAAACGCGTTGGGGAGAAATTCGCCACGGAGACGCGTGCAAAACCCCTAAATGCGGGCAATCATATCCTGCCCATCCAAGATGTAGGGGGGAAAAAGACGTTGCCCACATATCCCCAGGCCCTACTAAGATTACTATATATATCCTTTACTTATCATGTGGAAAAGGATATGGTCTAAAAACCCCATCAGAGTGCCCCTCTCTGAATAGTCAGGTCTTTAATTTCTAAATGCGCTGGCTGAGAAAAAGCCAGGTTGCCAAAGGAAACTTTCCCGGCGGGGTTCCAGGAGGCGAATTGGTTATCAATCCAGAGCACAAAACCTAAAGGGGCGTGTGGCGTTATGTGGGTGCGAAAAGCTAAAACACCGTCAAGGTAGAAATCAGTATGCTCATTTAGCCAGCACAAGGTATAGTTATGCCAACGGGTGACATCGGTGTTTAGCTGGCAGGCATCTTGTTGAATGAGTCGCCGGGAAAAGCGCCGCGCCAAACGGGAAAACGCCGGAATGAACGCCAAAGGCAGGAAGGGCAGTGCTAAACCCAGGAGAGGGGATGGAATCCGCGGCGAGCGGAAAGTGGTTGACAGCAAACCGTTTGCGGGAAGGTTATCGCTCAGCGAGAGGTAGTTCTCTGGCGAGGCGTAAAAAAACCAGGCTGTGTTGGGCAATGCAGGCAGACGTTGCTGGCTGCCTCCCAACCCGATGGACAGGCTGAAGGGGTCATTCCAGAAGCCAAAGCCCCATGTTCCTGCAAGCTTGGGCGAGGAAAGGCGTGCTTGCAAAGCTACTTTCACTGGTGGACGCCAAGGAAAGTAACGACGAGGTGTGTTGTGATAGTCGTCAAGTTGAGCGAGACGGTATTGGTGATTTGTCCCTGAGGGGATGGTAAGCTTCCAGGTCGTTGCGTTGACTGGAAGAACTTCTCCACCACCAGCGGTATGACTTTCCAGACAAGGTGGGGTTACTTGCTCAGCAGGCTTTCCAAAACCCATTGCATCTCTTGTACTTTGATGGTGCCCTCCAGAGCGAGGAATTGGCCCTCATGGATCATATAGGCATAACTGAATGGCCCGTTTTCATTGCTGTAGTCCTCAACCAGCATCTGGACACCACGGAGAGAGTAAAAAGCGGTTGCATCAGGCTGGTAACCAGCTTCAGCAAGCCAGGAATTTAAATCATCGTATGGGCTGGGGCTGGCGTAAAGGCTGAGATAGTCGGCCTCCCCAGGGCCGTAGAAATCCACCACGGTGACTTCTCCCCCGCCGGGGGCATACCAAATAGCGTCGCTGTCGAATTCATCCGCGTTCATAGTGTAAGCAGCGACAAATTTATAATCTGCAGGCAGGTAGTCGGGCAGCAGCTGTGTGGGGGCGTCAGCGCTGTTTCCAAAAGAATCTGGCGGCTGCAGTGGCTCCACCTGTGGCGGGATAAAGTTAGGGGTCAGGAATTGGTGTTCCGCCGCGGCGGGGTTGCCTCCTGGTTCGACGAGCACCTCATAGCGGTTGAAGTAGCAATCCGCCTCACTTTTTGCTTGTTCAAGGTTGATGATGATGAGATAGAGGTAGTCAAATGCAGAGGCGTCCACGCTGATCTTATTCTCTGGAAGCGAGAAAACGGAGGCCTGATTGTTAGTCAACCCGATAAGCAGGCCATGCAGGTCAGGCTCGGTGAGCTGGAGTGTGACTACCCCCTCAGCAATAATTTCCACGTAATCCGCAGCCATCTGCCCAACGCCATCTACCGGGGTGAAGATATCTCCCGATCGGGCTTTGCCTTCCAGCCGCACTGTGGGGTAGTCGCTGCCTTCTTCAAAGTCGCGCGTCAGCAAGGCAATGCTGAAAGCGGGGAACACCTCCTCCAGGGAAGTGTTTTGCCCCGCAAGGGCGGTGGCGATGGCTTCGTACCCATCCAGCTTGACGGCCTGTTCCCAGATGGCGCGCACCGTCCAGGAGCCGTAGCGTTCAGAGATATATCGCAGGAAGATCCATTCCCCGTACCAGTGGTTTTCATCTTCCGTGCGCTCCTCACCACCGTAAGCGATCTGACAGGTGTCGGGTGATTTAAACACCGCCAGCAGGTCTTCATAACTATCGTTGATTTCGTCGTAAACTTCATCTTGCATCCAGGTGGCCGTGGCTTCCCACAACCAGTCTGCGGGTTCTTCCGCATCGTAGCCAAATTGAATGCTGTGGTTGAACTCGTGCGCCGCAGTTGTGCGCATGACATCCAGGGGGTCAAACGTGCCCACGGAGAAATCATCGCTGCCGGCGTAATCGTTGTCCAGCACGAGGTAGGAGGCGGAGGCTCTGAGCTCCTGCTGTGGGCTGTTGGGGTTATCCCCGTCTATACCTTCGCTGGCTTCGGTATAGCCAAAGGTGTCATCAGCGAGGATCTCTTGCAGGTAGACGTCGTAGCGGCTATCTCCACCGATCGCTCCGTCGGGGGGCGGGGCGATCCAGCCAAACAGGTCGATTTCTTTTTCCCAGACGTATTCTAACGTTTGGAGAATTTGAGAAACATAGTCCATCGAGGGGACGGCATCTTGCCCCTCGGTCGTGAAATGGATTAAGAAATGCTCGGAGCCTAGACTTTGCTCTACCCCACTGAGGATTGGGCGTCCATCGGAATCATATTGGTAATCAATGGCAGGGCAATCTTCGCACTGGGGGCGGGAGTCGTTTTCCGGAGGCGATGGGTATGCCTGTGTGGGACTGATCGCTTCAATGGTCTGGGTGAAGGCGATGCAAGCCAGGCTGCTCAACAGGAGCGCGGCGCTGATGATGAAGAAAGGAGAGGCGCGTTTACAGGGAACCATATCTCATTGTACCAAAAGCGCCACTAGATTCACGGCGGCGAACCCGGCCAGCAGTACCCAGGCCCAGAGTGAGTTGTCCTGGGTGAAGTACAGCCCGATGGAGGTGGATACCATCAGGGTGAAGATGAAAAGGTGGGCTTCGAATTTGTGTTTTTTCAACCAGGTGGACATGGTTTCCTCCTCACGCGCGCACGGCGTTGAGAAAATCAGCCAGCAGCCCGTAGGCGGTGGTGTGAGGGCCGGGGTCCTCTTCAATCAGGGAGAGTTTGCCGAGAACGTCGGACTCGATTTGCACGATGGAGGTCGTGCCCATCACGCCGTACAGCGGCGATTCCACGCCGACCTTTTGGGGAGCGACCCGCGCCCGAACCTGGTTTTCCTCCCGTACAGCCTCACAGACCAGCTTCCAGCGCAAGCCCTCTTGCCTGGCTTGTTGTACGTCCTCCAGGGTAATGCCGCTGATGCCGGTGCGCTCCACCTGGGCCGGTTTGAGGTCTGCGCCCATCATCACGTTGGCCAGCGCGCAAACCTTAATCGCTGCGTCCCAGCCATCCACGTCACCGCTGGGATCGGTTTCGGCGATGCCGATGGATTGGGCGTAAGCGACGGCCTGGGCGAAGCTATCCCCGCCTTCCATCCGGGTGAGGATCAGGTTGGTGGTGGAGTTGAGCACGCCGCGGAAAGCGCGTATATGGGCTAGGGGCAGGGTCTCGCGGAACAGGCCGAACACTGGGGCGCCGTCCATCACGGCGGATTCAAAATAGAATTTGCGCTTTTGCTTCGCTGCCAGGGCGGAGAGTTCGCGATAGGCGTGCACGACCGGCCCTTTGTTGGCTGTGGCGACGTGCATCCCTTGCCCCAGCGCCTGACGGATGTAATCCACTGCCGGTTGCCCGCTTTCATAGTTGACGGGGATGGTCTCGAAGAGTGCGTCTGCTCCGCAAGCGCGGATGAATTCCGGGATGTCGGACACGGCGGTTGTGGATAGCGAGGCGAGGGGTTGTCCCGCCTTGATGAGGTCGAGGGCGCTTTGCAAATCAATCCCCTGGCGGTTGACGGCGATGCCGTGCCGCCCGGTGGCGATGCCGGTGACGGCGAAGGTGATGCTGAGCTGGCGCTGCATCGCGGTTTGTTTGCGTAACAGCAGTTCGGCCAACGCCCGGCCGACGTTGCCAAATCCCAGAAATGCCAGGTTGAAATGTTGTGTGTGCATAGGTTTGCTCCAGAATTAAATGGGTGGGTAAGGGAAAGCCCGCCGGTTGGGAGGCGGGGGAGGAAAGGTTCCTTCCTGGTAAAGCGTTGCGGCGCGGTGTTTCAGCGCGGCGATTTCCGCGGGAGCAAGGTGACGTTCCAAAGCGGCAAGCAGCTCCGAGGACGGCTGCAGCAAAGCGTGGAATCGCTTCAGGTCGGCGCGCAAGGCTTTGGGGATGGGTTCTCCGATGAAATCCCAGATCACCGTACGGAGTTTGTCTTCCACGTGAAAACACAGCCCGTGGTCAATCAACCACAGCTTGTCCTCGTCATCAAACAAGATGTGGCCGCCCTTGCGGTCGGCGTTGTTAATCAGCAGGTCGAAGAGCGCCACGGGGCGTAAGCGCTGACGCTCCTCGGGAGAGAGGTTGAAGTAGTGTCGGTTGGGATCGTGGGGGATGAAGAGTTGTAACGAGCCGGGGCCGAAGGGCGCATCTTTTCGGTAGACTGTGGGGGGGACGAGCTCCCACCCCAGGGCCTCGCTGACCAGGTAGGCGGCCACCTCGCGGTGTGCCAGGGTGTCATCGGGGAAATCCCACAGCGGCTGTTCGCCCTCCCGGGGTTTGTAGACGGCCAGCAGAGTTTTCTCCTGCCAGGTAATCTGCGCCAGAAAGGCGTAATTGTAACCGTGGATGAACTCGCCTTGCAAGGTGAGCCTACCCGATTGCAAAGCCGAGAGGGTGGATGCTGCCATGTCGCCCGTGCGGTCAGGTACGTTTATGTCCGCCGTTCTTTTTGACGCAGAAGTGACCCTCCGGATCCATCGGTTCGCCACATTGTGGGCAGGTTGGGCGGCCGCGGGAGACCACTTCCGCGCTCCAACGGCTGAGAGCAAGCAGCTGTGAGCGGGTACACCAAAAACGGACGACTCCGGCGTCGCTTTCCTGTTCTTCGTCTGGTGGGGGGTCGAGAACGTCTTCAATGCGGGTATCGGGGAGCAGTTCGTGTACCACCATGATGATCAGGTCGTCGTCGATGTTGAAGCCCAGGCCGATGTTGGAAATGCGGAAGAGGGGGTCCACAGGGGGATGGATGTGCATCTCTTCCTCAGTGTAGGCCGGGGAGGGGGCAGTCAATTGGGGGAATTTCTCGGCAATTTCGGCCAGGAATCGCTCGATGCCGATCGCCAGGGATTGAATCTGAAATTTCTCCGCGATCAGAGTGATGACTTGATCGCTCTTTCTGGCTTGCAGGTAGAACACGCGCTGCCCTGGCGGGCCAATGGCGTCGGCGGTGAGGTGGTCGACCGGATTGAGTTCAATTTCGATAGGCGTCATAAAATTCTCCAGCAAGACGTGACTGAAGCAGAGTATACCATCCGTGGGGCTGTCTCTTATACACATCTGA
>WFTY01000371.1 GCA_015485245.1 Anaerolineales bacterium
CGTTTTCTACCAAAACGCCAACGCCAACCTGCCGGAGAACTTCCTCGGTTCAGCGCGCGTGGCCGTCACCAGCCCGGCAGACGGCAAAATCGCCGTAGTAGTCAATTTCTACAACAGCGGCACAGATTCAGGCACCGCGCAATTCCACAGCTACAACGGAATGAGCGGCGGCGCCACCAAGCTCTATATGCCGCGGGTGGTGCGCCGCTTCTACGGCTACAACAGTGGCATCACGGTACAAAACATCAGCGCGGTGGACACCACTATGACAGTGACGTTCAACTTCGCGGGCCAAACCTTCACCTACCAGTCGGGGGTCATCAGCCCCAACACTTCATTGGTGCTCTACCTGCCTGATGTGAGCGTGCTGGACCCCGTGGATGAACTGCCCATCAACCAGCGCTTCGGCAACGCCATTGTGGTGGCCGACAACCCCGCCGCCAGCATTGTCGGCATCGTCAACGAAGACAACCGCGGCAATACCGCCGACAATGACGGCAACCCCATCCCGGCCGAACGAGTTGGACAAGGCTCTACCTACAGCGCCATCCCCGCGGGCAGCGAGAGCAAGACGCTGTACTTCCCCCAGGTGATGCGCAAAGTAGACGGCTTCTTCTCCGGCGGGTTTTACATCTCCAACGTCACCCCCAACAACGGCATCTGCGACATCTGGTTCAACAACGTCCCCGCGGCCAAGCTGAACGATGTCCCTATTGGCGCCAACAGCTCGCTCTCTTATTACGCCCCAAACATCCCCAACCTGCCCGACGGCTTCAATAGCAGCGTGACCGTGCAATGCACCGTCGAGGTCATCGGCATTCAGAACTTCGCCGCCGAACCGGGCAGCTCGCGCCTGGGCGACAGCTTCACCCAGAACAATGCTTTCAACCGGTAGATTGGCGCATTGGTGCGTCGGGGCGTTGGCTAACCGCGCAACAGGTTGATGACGAAGAACCACAGATTGGCCGGGCGTTCGGCCAGGCGACGCATGAAGTAAGGGTACCACTCGGTGCCGTAGGGGACGTATACGCGCACCGGATATCCCTCGGCGGCCAATTGCTCCTGCAAATCGCGGCGGATTCCGTAAAGCATTTGAAATTCCAGGGCGCCCTGCGGCAACCCTATCTCAGCAGCGTACTTTTTGGCAAAGGCGATGCGCGCTTCATCGTGGCTGGCGATCGCCGGGATGGGGGGGAAATAACCATCCTCGCTGGCGCGCGGCGCGCCAGCCGCCAGGCTGCCGTCCAGGATAGCTCTGGCCAGTTGATCGTAATTGGCATCCACATCCGCTTTTTTGGGGAAAGCGATCTCCGGCGGCTCCTTATACGCCCCCTTGCACAAACGCACGCGCGCCTGTTTCTCCATCAAATCAGCGATATCTGTCTCACTGCGATAGAGATAGGCCTGGATCACGATCCCGACGTGAGCGCCGTACCCCTCCGCCAGCATCTTATAGAACAACCGCAGCGTTGCCTCGGTCAGCGGGGAATCTTCCATATCAATACGGATGAAGTTCCTCCGGGAGCGGGCGTGCTCCAGGATGCGCCGCAGGTTTTGTTCGCACAGCGCTTCGTCCAGCAACAACCCCATCTGGCTGAGCTTAATCGAAATACCAGAGCGCACCCCTTCCGCCTCGATCAGGTCAAGCATGGAGATGACTTCCTCTGCCGCCTGGCGCGCCTCGGTTTCGCGGGTGACGTTTTCCCCCAAATGATCCAGTGTGGCATTGATCCCGCGCGCGTTCAACTCGCGGATCACGCGAATGGCATCCCGCGGCGTCTCGCCGGCCACAAAACGCGAAGCCACCCGCCAGGCGATCGACCAGCGGGTGACGATGCGCCGCGCCCAGGCGGCTTGGGATAGATAAATCAACACAGAACGAAGCATGACATTATCCTCAGATTGAACGGTTGGACAGCGGATATATCGTACCCACGCGGGCCCAAGAGCGAAAGTGCCTAAGATAATTCTTCTCGGTGAAATTGTACACCCTATGATAGAATCTCGGCCATGCGAACTCGAGGATCTTTCTCTGCTCTACGCTGGATTTCTATCTTCCTGATCCTGTTTGCGATCGGGTTGTTGACGACACAAATTATCAGCTACAGCCGCCTGCGAGCGGTGTTTCCCAGCGGCATGCACATCGCCTCTGTGCCGGTGGGTGGGCTGGATCGCCAGCAAGCAGCGCAACGCCTGCTGGAGGTCTACAGCCTGCCGGTTGAGCTGCGCTACAACGACAACGTCATCCACCTCAATCCAGCAGTCGTCGGCTTTGAGCTCGACCTGGAAAGCATGCTGGCTGCCGCCGACCTGGAGCGCACCCGTACGCCCTTCTGGCTCGGCTTTTGGGATTACCTCTGGGGGCGCAAAACCACGCCAGCGGATATCCCCCTGCGCTCGTCTTATTCTGAGGCGCGCCTGCGAGCTTATCTGCAAGACGAAGTCGCGGCGCGCTACGACCTGCCCGCCAAACCGCCGGCTCCGGTGGCCGGTTCGGTGAATTTCATCCCTGGGGAACTGGGCACCGCTCTGGACGTCGAGCGCGCCATCCTGCCCATCGAAAGCGCGCTACGCTCCACCACCCAGCGGGTGGTCAACCTCCCCCTGCGGCGAACTCTACCCCCGCGTCCTTCCATCACCAACCTGGAAATCCTGCTCAAACAGACCATTGACTTGGCCGAGTTCGACGGCATCGTGGGGCTATACATGCTCGATCTGCAAACCGGGGAGGAAATTGATTTTGCCTACCAGGGCGGCGTGGAGTACCCGGTCAACCCCGATGTAGCCTTCACCACCGCCAGCATCATCAAAATCCCCATTCTGATTTCCACCTACCGCCGCATCGACGGCGAACCCGACCCTGAGACCACCGACTTGATCGAGAAAATGATCGTCGAATCGGGCAACGAGGCCTCCGACTGGCTGATGGAACGGGTGATTGACCCGCTGCGCGCGCCGTTGCTCGTCACCGAAGACATGCAGGCGCTGGGGCTGGAGAACACCTTCCTGGCCGGTTATTTCTACCTCGGCGCGCCGGTGCTGGCGCTCTTCGAAACCCCGGCCAACTCTCGCACAGATATCAACACCGATCCCGATGTCTACAACCAGACCACGCCCTCGGATATGGGTATGCTGCTGGAAGACCTCTACCAGTGTGCGGAAACCGGCGGGGGGGCGCTCACCGCCGTCTTCCCTGGAGAGATCACCCAGGCCGAATGCCAGACCATGATCAGCTATCTGATGCGGAACAAGATGCCCTCCCTGCTGGAGGCCGGTATCCCCGAAGGCACGCCCATCGCCCATAAACATGGCTGGGTGACCTTCAACGGCATCATCAACCTGATCGGCGACGCGGGCATCATCTACACCGTGGGCGGGGATTACGTTCTGGTGATCTTCCTCTATCACCCCACGCAATTGCTCTGGGATCCATCTTCTTCGCTGGTGGGGCAACTCTCGCGGGCGGTGTACAACTACTTTAACCTGCCCACCCCTTAACTTGCTTCAGCCTGACGCGCTTCGGCACGCTGCATCTGCGGGGCCCCTTTAACTGTTCCCAGCCAGCGATTACACTGCAAATCCATCGCCTCAACAATGGCCTGGACGGCGAGCTGTTCGCGATAATCTTGCTGCCCTCGCTGCTTAAGCGCCCGTTTCCGCCAGTACCAGGTGTGGGTAGTTGGCAGGTAACTCAACACCCGCCAACCTTTCACCCGCAGGGGGACATCCTGGATCCCCGCCCCAAAGACGGGGGCCAGGGGGCCGCCGATAAAATCTCCAGGATAATAAAAGTTGGTCCAGCGCGTGCAGGCAAACTGGGCAGCGTGATGCAGCGCCCGCAGGGTGCGCTTTTGGCCGCCGGACGTTTCATACGGCGGCACCAGCTTAAAGGCGTACGAGCGGTTGTCCAACGGATCAGGCTGCGGAGGACAGGTAGGCAAAGCCAGCTCCTTCTGCTGCTCGCGGAGTTCCGTCTCCGAGTGCGCCAGCAACAGGGCGGCCGAGGTCAGCGGGCTGCCCAGGGTAATCAGGTCGGTCACCAGCCAGGGGTTTCCCACCCCGCGCAGCTCCAGCCACAATTTGTGCTGATAATCCTGAAAAGCGCTTACCTGCGCGGGGGTGGGGTTCTCCCCCAGCGCTTCAATGGCCTGATGAATGCGCTTCAGCTGGTTCTGGGAAAACGTCTCGGGGCGGGCATGCGCTTTGTTGTAATCCGTCCACAGATGCGTGAGGATGTCGTAAGCAATCACACTTCCCAGACTGTGCCCCACCAGGATAATGCGATCATATTTGCCGGAGCTGTGCAGCTCGCGCAACAGGCGGATTCCATCGGCGCGGATTTGCTGACGCTGGGCGATGTTCTCCGGCGAAGGGGTCATGTAGCGCGCCGCATCGCCCAGATATTTGATCAGCAGACCACCCACCCCGGAAAACATGGCGCCGAAGAGCCAGCTTAAATTCCGGGTGGTGAACGCGCCCAGCAGAGGGACCCTCTCCGTAAGGAGCAAGCTGCCGACGATCAAAATGAGCAACCAGGCGACGAGCCAGATGTGCACAATGCGCCGGGGGACGCGCCACGGGCTGCGGAGCAGCAAGCGCAACAGCCAGTTGAGCACGTGATGCCAGCGAGTATCGCGCATGTGAAAAGCCCAGTAATATTCGTAGAAATCCGTGCGCGGCCGGCCCTGCAAGGGACGCGCCGAGAGCCGTCGCAACTCAAAAGATTCCGACATCCGATCGGGCTTGCTCCAGAATTTCAATTGTTCAGGGGAGGGGGGATCAGGAAGGACGGAGTCAACAAAGCCGCGCAGGGTGTCCATCGGCTTTTGTTCGCCAATGCCGTGGATAATCACAACCGCCTGTCGAATAGCCTCACCATTCATTGGCGCCTCCACGCACCTTTTACTTCGGTCTAGATATTTCGATCAACAATATAATCCCCTAATTCCAGCAAGGCGTCCCGTTCTGGCGATTCCGGCAGCGCAACAATTGCCTCCCGACCGCGAGCGACGAACCGACGCGCCTCCTCCATCGCCAACTGAATAGCCCCGCTCTGACGGATGGCCTCCACCAGGCGGTTCAGGCGTGACTCGTTGTGATATTCCCCGCGCAACACCGCCTGCATATCCTCGTCGTCGGGGTTGGCTTCCTGATAGTATATCGCCGGCAGCGTAACCAGGCCCTGGCGCAAATCGCTGGCCACGGGCTTACCCACCTGGGCCTGCTCCCCGGTGAAATCCAGGATGTCATCCACCACCTGAAAGGCCATGCCGACCTCGTAACCGTAGACGCGCATTGCTTCGACGATATCCCCATCCACCGGGCTGATAAGCGCCGCCGCTTTGGCGGCCAGCACGAACATCGAGGCTGTTTTGGCATAGATGCGCTGATAATAATTCTCCCGGCTGGAAAGGCCGCGACTGGTGAACAACTGGGTGATCTCGCCGTTGACCACGGTCGCCAGCGTCTCGGCGAAGGCGCGCATCACCGGGACGGAATCGGTCTGCGCGGCCAGTTCAGCGGCGCGGGCGAAAATATAGTCCCCGGTAAGCACCGTGGCAGCGGGCGACCACTGCGCGTTGACGGTGGGGATCCCCCGCCGCAACAGAGCGCCGTCAATCAAATCATCATGCACCAGCGTTGCCGTGTGCAACATCTCAATTGAGGCCGCCAGGGTGATCAGGCGCTCCGGATCAGCCCCCAACATGATGCCGGTCAGCAAGGCCACAACCGGGCGCACACGCTTGCCCCCCGACGAGACCAGATGGTCTAAGACCGCTTGCAGGTCTGGATGATGTTCCTCCACGTGCGCCCGCATGCAGTCTTCTACGCGCCAGATTTGTTCTTCAACAAGCGTAAGAAAACGAGTGTTCAAACCAACTTTCTCCATCGAAATAAACGGGCCGCGTTCTGCGCGGTCGCATCAGCAATCATCCCGACCGGTTTTCCCAATACCTGCCCAATCGTCTCGGCGATGTAACGCACATAAGCAGGCTCATTGCGCCGTCCACGATGCGGGTGAGGCGCGAGGAAAGGGCCATCCGTCTCAATCAGAATGCGTTCCAGCGGCACACCGGCAACCACCTGACGCAAATCCTCCGCCTTTTTAAAAGTCACCGGGCCAGTAAAGCCCAGATAAAAGCCCAAGTCCAGTGCCCGCGCGGCCTCCTGGGGGTTGCCAGAGAAGGAATGAATCACGCCCGGCCCTTCATCAGGGAGTTCCGGGCGCAGTTCCTGCAAAATCTGCAACACATCCGCCAAGCACGCTCTCTCACCGGGGCCTGCATTGCGGACATGAACGACCACCGGCAACCCTGCCTGAGCGGCAAGACGCACCTGCTGGCGGAAAACCTCCCGCTGCAACGCATGCGGGGCGTGCTGGCGATAATAATCCAGGCCGATCTCGCCAATCGCCACCACCCTGGGATGAGCCGCGAGCTGGCGCAGCGCTTCCAGCGTATCCGCCTGCCAGGATAAGGCGCTGTTGGGGTGTACCCCCACGGCGGCGTACACTGCCGGGTGGGCCTCAGCAAGCATCAAGGCGGCGCGGCTGGTTTCCAGATCAATGCCAGGGACAAGGATGTGCTCCAGGCCAGCCTCCCAGGCGCGCTCCAACACCGCAGGGCGGTCTTCATCGTAATCGTTAAAGTACAAATGACAGTGTGTATCCGTCAGTGAGGGCGCAGCCTGCCCGTTCATCGAATCCCGGCGATCTTCAGCCCGTCTTGTAAAATGGCCTGCACTTTATCCTCATGGGTGGTTTCGCAGTACACGCGGATGATCGGCTCGGTGCCAGAGAAGCGAATCAGCAGCCAGCCGCCATCTTCGAGCAGGAATTGATAGCCATCCACCGTCACCAGGTCGGTGACCTTGAGGCCGCCAATGGTCTTTGGATGAGCAGACAGGATGCGATCAATCTTCTCCTGGCGATCGCCCCGGAAGGGCGTGTCGATGCGGTCGTAGTAATGCGCGCCCACTTTGCTAAAGAGCAGTTCGAGCAGTTCGTGGGGCTTGCGTTGCAGGCGCACCATCATATCCAGCAAATACAGCCCGGCAAGGATGCCATCGCGCTCTGGGACATGCCCGCGGAAGGCATATCCGCCAGATTCCTCGCCGCCGATCAGCGCGTTGGTCTCCAGCATCTTGGGAGCGACGTATTTAAAACCCACGCCGGTTTCGTAAACCGGCACATCGTACATCGCCGCCAGCTTATTAAGCATTTTGGTTGTGGAAAGGGTTTTGACGATCGGGCCGCGCTCTCCGCGCACCTCGAGCAGGTAGTAAGCCAGCAGCCCGTAGACGCGCAGCTGGTTGACGAAATGGGCATGCTCGTCACCCACACCCAGCCGGTCGGCATCCCCATCGTTGATGATGAGCACGTCCGCGCCGTACTCCAGGCTGGCTTTGAGGCCGGCGTCCACGTTCGGGGGGATCGGCTCCGGGCGGCTCATCTCCGGGAAGATGGGGTTGCGAATGTTATGCACTTCCACCACCTCGGTTTTGCCGCCGCCAAGCAAACGCGGGAACCAGCCCGCCCCGTTGCCCCACATCGGGTCCACCATGACTTTGAGACCCGCGTCGCGGATCGGCTGTAAATCCACCAGGGTTTCAATGTGAGCGATGTAGTCCGGCGCGGGGTCAAAACGCTCCACCAACCCCTGAGCCTCCGCTTCGCCGATGGGGATACGGCGGGCTTCCTCCTCCGAGGAGGGGATCAACGCCTCGATCTCCTTCAGCCCCGCGGGGGCAATCGCCCCGCCATGTTCATCACGCACCTTGAAGCCGTTGTCCGAGGGCGGGTTATGCGAGGCGGTCACGTTGACCGCGCCAACCGCTCCCCGGGCGGCCACCGCATAGGAAATCACCGGCGTGGGCGAGGGCCCATCGGTGAGGAAAACGCGCAGCCCGTTTCCGGCCAGCACCTCGGCCACCGCGGCGGCGAATTGCTCACCGAGAAAACGCTTGTCGTGGCCAACAACCACCCACCTGCCCTCGTGTCCCTGCCGGAGCAAATAACTGGCAAAGCCCTGCGCGCAGCGGCGCACGTTGGCGAAGGTGTAATTCTCCGCGATCTTGCCTCGCCACCCGTCGGTGCCGAACTTGATTGTTTGCGTCATGAGGCCTCCAGATCAATACACCCGCTCCTGCGGGCGCTGTGAACGAGATAACGGCTGTATTATATCAAAGGCGGCAAGGATTGGGGCATGCTATAATCGGGGGTCGTTATGGAAAACACCTTCATTTACCTCGATCACGCCGCCTCCACGCCGGTTGACCCCCGGGTGCTGGAAGCCATGCTGCCTTTCTTCGAGCAAAACTTCGGCAACCCTTCCTCCATCCACCGCTTTGGGCAAAAGGCGGAGGCCGCCGTGGAGAGTGCCCGCGAGCAGATGGCCGCGGCGCTCAACTGCCAGCCGCGGGAGATCATCTTCACCGCCTGCGGCTCAGAGAGCGACAACCTGGCGCTGCGCGGCGCGGCGCTGGCGGCGCGGCGGGAACGCGGCACGCATCATATCCTCATCAGCCCGGTGGAGCATCATGCCGTCTCGCGCACGGCGGAACAACTGGCGGATGTGTTCGGCTTTGAACTGGAATACCTGCCCGTGGACGCCCATGGCCGCGTGTCCCCCGAGGACGTCGCCGTCCGCCTGCGCCCGGAGACCGCCGTGGTCTCGGTGATCCACGCCAACAACGAAATCGGCACCCTCAACCCGATTGCCGAAATCGGGGCGCTGTGCCGGGCGCGCGGCATCCCCTTCCACACCGACGCGGTGCAAAGCGGCGCGCACCTGCCGCTGGATGTGGACGCCCTGAAGGTGGATTTTCTCTCGCTGGGCGCGCACAAGTTTTACGGGCCAAAGGGCGTGGGGGTGCTGTATGCCCGACAGGGCGTGCCGCTGCTACCCGTGCAGACCGGCGGCGCGCAGGAACTCGGTCGCCGCGCCGGGACGCAAAACGTACCCTACATCGTCGGCATGGCCGCGGCGTTCGCATTGGTACAGCAGGAGCACAGCGACCGCGCCGAACACGAGCGCGCCCTGCGCGACCGGATCATCGGGCGCGTGCTGGAAGACATCCCCGAAGCGCGCCTGACCGGACATCCCACAGAGCGGCTGCCCAATCACGCCAGCTTCGTCTTCCAGGGCGTGGACGGCAACCAGTTGCTGATGCTGCTGGACGTAGCCGGATTCGCCTGCTCGTCTGGCTCGGCTTGCAAAACCGGCAACCCTGAGCCTTCGGAGGTGTTGACTGCCCTCGACCTGCCCCGCGAGTGGGCGCTGGGCTCGCTGCGCGTCACCGTGGGGAAGGATACCAACCCTGAGGATGTGGAACGCTTCCTGGACGCGCTGCCGGGGTTGATCGCGAAAGCTCGCAGCCTTCGCAAAGCGACCACAGATAACACGGTTAGCAATTCCTGAAGCCGGCTCATCTGTGTCTATCCTGTTTACCGGTTCGAATCCATGACCAATCAACCAACTGTTGTCATCGCCATGTCGGGGGGAGTGGACAGCTCGGTCGCCGCGGCGCTGCTCAAAGAGCAGGGCTACAACGTGATCGGGATGATGCTGCGCCTGTGGAGCGAACCCGGCAGAGAGAGCGAAAACCGCTGCTGCACGGTGGATTCGATGAGCCTGGCGCGCCGCATCGCTGCCCAGCTCGATATCCCCTTTTACGCGCTGGACGCCAAAAACGTCTTCCGCGAGACGGTGGTGCAGCATTTCATCGAAGGCTACCAGGCAGGCGTCACCCCTAACCCCTGCCTGGTGTGCAACCGCAAAATCCGTTGGGGCTTCCTGCTCGAACAGGCGCTCGCCCTGGGGGCGGATTTCATGGCGACGGGGCACTACGCGCGGGTGAAGACCGCGGACGGGAGACCGAAGACCGCGGTCAGCGGTCGGCGGTCCATAGAACTCCTTAAAGCCCTCGATGATCGCAAAGACCAGTCCTACGTCCTCCATGTGCTCACCCAGGAACAACTACGCCACGCCCGCTTCCCCCTCGGCGCATACACCAAAGACGAAGTGCGCCGCATGGCGGGCGAGTTCGGCCTGCCGGTCGCCAGCCGCGCCGACAGCCAGGATTTGTGCTTTTTGGGGGACAGCAGTTACGGCGAGTTTTTGCAGCGCAACGCGCCGCAGGTGGTCAACCCCGGGCCGATACTCAACACCCGCGGCGAGGTCATCGGGCAGCACCGCGGCCTGGCGTTTTACACCATCGGCCAGCGGCGCGGGCTGGGGATCGCCGCGGCACACCCCCTCTATGTACAGGAAAAAGACCTCGCCCGCAACGCCTTGATCGTCGCTCCGTTGGAGGAGCTTGGCCGCAGCGAATTGACCGCCAGCGAAGTCAACTGGATCGCCGGCGCGCCGCCCGAAGCGCCTCTGCGCGCTGAGGTGAAAATCCGCTACAAAGCGCGCCCCTCCTGGGGGCTGGTCACCCCTCTCCTCGGCGGGCGAGCGCACGTGCGCTTCGAGGAGCCGCTGCGCGACATCACCCCCGGACAGGCCGCCGTGTTCTACGATGGCGAAGTCTGTCTGGGTGGCGGGATCATAGAAGGGGAGTGATATACTAGCCGCATGACCCTTCCCAGCCTGATCATCGGTCTGTTGATCTCCACACTGTACGGCGCCCTCCTCCACCTGATTCGCGGCGGTGGGCCGGGGCGCCTGCTGCTCTACCTGTTCCTCGCCTGGCTGGGCTTTTGGGGCGGTCACTTTTGGGGTGAGGCGCAAGGCTGGACGTTCCTCAGTCTGGGGCCATTGCGCCTGGGTGCGGCCACCCTCGGGGCGGTCAGCCTGCTGACGATTGCCTTCCTCCTCAGTTTTGCCGACGACCCTGCCGAAGCATAGGAGCAATTTCCCTGTCCACATGAACGCTCAACCTGGCGACATCGCTCATTTGATTGACCCTCGCGGCAAATCCTATCTGGTGCAGCTCAAGCCCGGCGCGCAGTTTCAATCGCACCACGGGGTTATCCCCCACGAGGCCATCCTCGGCAAGCCCTGGGGGCGGCGGGTGTTCAGTCACCTGGAGAAGCCCTTCCTGGTATTGCAACCCAGCCTCAACGACCTGCTGCTACGCCTGCGCCGCGCTACCACGATCATGTACCCCAAGGACATCGGTTTCCTGTTGGTCAACATGAACATCGGCCCCGGGCAGCGCGTGCTGGAAGCAGGCAGCGGCTCCGGAGGGTTGACCATCGCCCTGGCGCACGCCGTTGGTTCTCAGGGCCAGGTCTTCAGTTACGACGCCCGCGCGGAAAATCAGGAAGTCGCCCGCAGAAACGTTGAGCGCCTCGGGTTGAGCGACCGTGTCACCTTCAAGGTGCGCGACGTCAGCGAAGGCTTCGACGAGCAGGAAATAGACGCCCTCTTCCTCGATCTGCCCAATCCCCACGATTACCTCCCCCAGACGCGCGCCGCGCTCAAACCAAGCGGCTTCTTCGGCAGTCTGCTGCCGACTGTCAACCAGGTCTCCCTGTTACTGGATGCCCTGGAAAGCCACAGCTTCGCCTTCCCCGAAGTCTGCGAGATACTGCTGCGTTACTACAACCCGGTGGGTCAACGCCTGCGTCCCAAACAACGCATGGTCGCACACACCGGCTTTCTCATCTTCGCCCGCAAAATGCAAACCAAAGAGACCGAACTTCATCCCACAGGAGATCCCCATGCGTAGAGGAAGAGGTAGAAGAAGACGCTTTCCCCTCCCCCGCGGCCCACGCCCGCGCCTGCCGCGCGGCGCTCGACCGCGCGCCCACCGGGCTTTGCAGCGCGCTCACCGCCTGATGGAATCCGGCGACTACGCCAACGCCGCCGAAATCTTTGAGATGCTCGCCCAAGGCGCGCGCGATCGCGGGCTACTGCGTCAGGCTCCCCGGCTGTATTTGCAGGCCGGCAAGGCCAGCCTGCTCAGCGGGCAGCGCGATCGCGGCGCAGAAATGCTGCGCCTGGGGCTGTCCTTACTGGCCGAGGCGCAACGCTGGTCACAGCTTCACCAGGCAAGCACGCGCGTGGTTGGCGAGCTGGAGCAATGGGGGGAAACCGAACTGGCGGAGGAGATCCGTCAGTGGCTACACACCCAACTTCCCGAAGATGAGACAGCTTACCAGCAACGCGCCGCGCAGGCCCCGCGCCGCCCGTCCCTGCCGCTGCACTGTCCTTCCTGCGGCGGGCCGGTTCGTCCTGACGAAGTGGAGTGGCTGGACGCCACAACGGCGGAGTGCCCATACTGCGGCAGCGGCATACGCGGCACATGAGGTTGAGCGAGGCTACCATCCAGCGGCGGCTGGCGGAAGCGCCTCGCTACCTGCCGCCGGAATCGCCCTACCCCTTCACCATCAGCGACGACCCGCCGCGCCCCGCAGCGGTGCTGATTCCCCTGCTGCGCAAAGCAGGTGCTTGGCATCTGCTCTTCATCCGACGCACACGCGCCCCTCACGACCGCCACGGCGGACAGGTGGCGTTCCCCGGCGGCCGCTGCGATCCCGGCGACCCTGACGCCAAAGCCGCCGCGCTGCGCGAAGCAGAGGAGGAAATCGGCCTGCATCCGCAGGACGTGCGTCTTCTGGGCCTCTTACGCCCGATGTTGACCATCACCAATTACCGCGTCACGCCGGTGGTCGGGGCAATGCCCTGGCCCTACCCTCTGCGCCCGCAACCCGAGGAGGTCAGTCGCATCTTCACCATCCCGCTGACATGGCTGGCCGATCCCGCCAACCGGCGCGTCGAATTGCGTCAGCCGAAGCCGCTGACCCGGCCCGTGCCGGTGATCTATTTTCATCCCTATGACGATGAAATCCTCTGGGGAGCCAGCGCCCGCATGACCCTGCTGCTGCTAGAAGCGCTGGGGCTGGCCGCGCCCGAAAATCGTTATGCTCCCTGAACGGTCATTCCTCTTCGCCCACCAACTCAACCGCATCAATTTCGTTCCAGCCCAACCCCAACACAGTCTGATCCAGCGTAATGCGCACCGTATCGTAGCGCACGCCGGTGCGCGGAACCTCGATCGACAGCGTATACGGACAGGGCTGGTCGATTGACACCGGCGCGGCTTCGTAAATGGTCACTGTGCGCCCAAACGAGCCAACCAGTTCGACCTTCGTCACCTGAGAGGGGTTGAACGTCTGCACTATATTGACGCCAAGCACGTACACCGGCAAAGCATATTGCAGCTCAAGCCACTCCAGCGTATCGCTGCCCACAGGGGCCCAGGCGGTCTGGTAATCCCCACAGCGGGGGGTATCAGGCGCGCCAGTGGCCTGCACCGCGCCCCACTCCGGGTCAGCGTACTCGCTACTGGCTGTGGCGCTGACCGCCCACTGACGTAACGCCCCCGGCGAGAGGGCCTCCGGCGGCGAATCCGCGGTGGGCGACGGCAAGGGTTGCGCCAACCCGGCAAGTTCGTCCACCCCCGGCGCGCCAACACAGGCGGAGAGCAACGCCAGCCCAAAGAGAAGCGCGATCACGCGTAACCACTTCATAACGAACTCCTCCTCAAAAGACGCCAGGCAGCCATGATGCCTCCTCCGGGGCGAAAAAACATCCCGCCAGGGAAACCCCGGCGGGATGCCATCTCTACTTGATCCGCGCCGCCGGAGGCGGTCGCAGCTTCCAATGTGTGCCTCAGGCTTCTTCCTCGCCCTTGCCCTTTTCGATCACTTCCGGCTCGGCGGACACGCCCTCTTCCTCGAGCAGTTCTGCTTCTGCCGCCTCTTCTTCTTCGGAGATTCCACCGGGGGCCGTTGCCATCAGCACCATTGTATCGGCATCCACCAACACGGTGATCCCTTCGGGAATAGGAAGATCTGCCACGGTGATGCTGTCGCCAATCTCCTTCAACACCGAAGCGTCTACCTCAATGCTCTCCGGCAGGTCTTTCGGCAGACATTCGATCTCCAGCGAGTCCAGGCCAACAGTCAACACGGCAGAGTAATCCTTCACCGCGGGGACTTCTTCGTCCAGGACAATCAGCGCGACCTGCGTACGCACAGTCTCATCCATCGCCAGCGCCTGAAAATCCACATGCAACAACTGGCGCGTGATGATGTCTTTTTGTTGTTCGCGCACCAATACAGCGTGCTCAGCGCCATCCACCTTCAACGTCAACAGCGTGGAAGTGCCCACTGCACGCAGCACCTTGGTAGCATCGCGCAAATCGACGAGCAGCGGCGTCGGCTCCAGGCCGTGGCCGTAGACCACAGCCGGCAATTTTCCCTGACGGCGCAACTGCTTGACCTGTTTACCAATCACCTCACGACGGGTGGCTTCAAGAATATATTCGTTCGACATTTATACCTTCCTCGGAGCGCCTCTCACCTGCAAAACGCAGATTACCCTCGCTCCTCTTGATAAAAATTCCAGATCAAACGATCCGGATTTGATTCGCCCTTCCAGAGAAGAGCGCTTCCCACACAGCCATTAATCGTTTCGCCCGCCCAGCAGTCGGGCCACCCAGAGGACCAACCCCATCGCCGCGCCGGCGGTCAACCCGGCGAGCAGCGCGCCGCGGGTATCCAGCAGCGTTTCCACGTTGCCGTGTACCTCGCCAGCGAGCAAAATGCCGCTGCGAATTTGATCGCCGCTCACCTGCCGGGCAACCAGCAAGCCCGCCTGAGCTTCTTGCAGCACAGCCGTTTCGACATACGCCGCGCCTACGCCCCCCTGAACCACGCTCAGGTCGTCCCCATAGGCGAGCAATACACCACCCTGCGTGACGGCGACCCGCTCCGCTTCAATGGAAGCCACGCCGCCCTGGCGCACTTCGACCTCGGTGGCCTGAATTTGCTGTACGCCGCTCTGTCCGACGCGCACCAATTCAGCGTTGACCGTGGTCACCGTGGCGTTGCTCAGGTTAACAACCTGGGCGGTCACCTCGTCTTGCACTGCTCCTTCAATCGCCTGTTCATGTGCCGTCATGCTGTCCTCCGAAAAAAACGCCGCCCATCCGGCGACGATACAACGCGGGAATTGTACTGAGGAACCCCCAATCCGTCAATGGAAACCAGGCGCACAACCCGGCACACATCTTGCACCCTCCTCTGCGCACCCACAGGAGACGCGCATGAACATTGAGTCTACCCCCGACATCTTACTTCTTATGACCCTCAGCCTGTTTGTGCTGGGGATGGTCGCCTTCGTCAGCGGGATGGTGATTCTGCTCTCCCGCTCGCTAGGGCGCGACGTCCGCCAGATCACGCGCAGCACACGCAAAGTAGCAGAGAAGGCCCTGAGTTACGACCTCTCCGGCCTGATTGGCAACGCCTCCATGTTGCTGACGGCCACCAACGACATGGTGCGCACTGGAGCCGGCGTCGGCGCCTTTCTGATGATCGTGGGGTCCATCATGGATCTAATTGCCATCGGTCTGTACATCTACTTCTACGGAGGAGCGCCCGCCTATGACATCCTCAGCCGTTTACCTTGACCTGAAACGCGCTCTACCGGAGGACGCCTGGCCGACGGTCATCGCCGCCCTGCGACAGGACGCGCTTGTGTGGGAGGAACTGCAACGGACGACCTTCCGGGAGGCTGCCATTCAGCGGCTGGGGAACGCCGCCCAGGCCTGGTCACCGGTCAACCTGGGGTTAATCGCCCTGGGGAGCGAGCTGCGCGCCGAGGTATTGCGCAACGGACAGGCTTCCCTGCCAGAAGACCTGCGCCAGCGCGCCGCGCAAACCGCCCGCCAAGTCGCCGAAGGGGAAGCCGTCCAGCCCTGTCTGGCGAAAGCGACCTTGCTTGCCCTGGCCCAATGGGAAGCCTCCGCCAACCCCGCTGCGCTACCAAAAAATCCGCTGGGCGATTGCGCCCTAACGTGTCTCTTTGGATTGCTGCCCCGCCCCGATGAATTGCTCATCAACCTGCCGGTCGAGCGTGCCCTGCACAGCCTGTTGAGCAACCCGCTGGAAACGGACGCCTTGCAAACGCACCTGCTTAAGCGCCTGCAAGGCGCCGCCGATGAAGAACGCCTGGCCCTGCTCGCCGCCCTGCAAGAGCAACGTCCCCAACTGGCCTCCCAACTGGCCGCAAAAGCTGCTGCCCGCGCCCCGCAGAAGACCAAACGCCCCAACAATACCCCTCGCCCCAAGGGCGTGACCGCAGCTCTGCGCCTGCCGCTCGCCGATCTACAGTCGCTACTCCAGCAGGCCGACCTGGAAGATGCCTCCGGCGACATCGCCGACATGCAGGCCGCGCTGGATAAAGCTCGCCGCACCGCAGACCAGTTGCAAATCGCCCTGGCGATTGAGCTGGCTCAGGCAGCCGCCCGCGGCGGCGCCCCCGGCCGGACGCTGGAATTGTGGGGAGAACACCGGGAAAATCTGAGCCCCAAACACAGCGCCCTCATCGCCCTGACGTTGATCGCCAACGATTACACTCGCGAGGCGCTTGAAGTCGCCGCCACGTTGGAAGGCATCGCCAGCGAAGACAGCGCCGTGCTGCTGGCGCAGGCGTTCCTGGCCCATCAGCGCGGCAACCCGCGGGAAGCGCGCCTGGCCGCGCAGGCGGCCTTAGCGCAGCGCTCCGCATCCGCAGCCCCGACCCTGAAAGACGAGCAGATCGTAGAC
>WFTY01000372.1 GCA_015485245.1 Anaerolineales bacterium
GCTGAAGGACGAGCACACCCTCGCCGCCGCGCGTCTCGCGCCAGATCAATGTGCCGTCGTCGTCCCAGGCCAGGTCGGTCAGGCCGAGGGTGCGGGCGAGACGTTTGGGAGAGAGATGGGGATGTTGGGGCATTGGTTGGTCGGTTGGCCTGATTGATCGGGTGGTCGGTGGTCAGATTGTAGCATATTGTGATCAGTTATTCTAATGCTCGCAGTTGTCCGTCGCACCCTGTAGCTGAGATCGCCGATCTCGGCTACAGGACGGATGGGCGGGCCTCGTCAGGCGACCCTCGACCATCTGCGGTTCTTGAATCTTCGGATAGATGCTGCCATTGTCCTCACGGCAAAAGTACAATTGCACCGCGGTAGAGGATTGGCAAATGGTGTAGAATGGATTTGCAGTCCGCGATTGGAGAGAAGATGATGTCAGCAAATGACTTCATGACCGGTTTTTTGTGCTCCGTCGGGGCGATTGCTGTGCCGGTGACGTTTGTCATTTCGTGGGGGTTGATTGCCCTTTATCGGCGGCGCGTGATCCGCTGGATGAATGCTCCATATTTTACTGCCTCGCCCTCAACCGCTGAAACCCCGCGAGCGGCGAAACCTCCTGACGGCGGGATTTCCATGCGCGTTGCGCGCCTGGAGACTTCCCAACCATCATCGTTCTACCGTCACATGCGCCGCCTGTACTGGCGCAAGGTGGCGGTTTACGGCTTGAGCGGGCTGCTCTCGTCGTTGTTGATTAGCATTGCATATCTCTTTTCCATCGCGACGGCGATCACCCCGGGGCGGTTCCTGATAACTGCGATGGATTTCGCTTTTCCCGTGGTGGTTGTGCTGTATCTGGTGATGGATAACACCGGCTTTGCCCGCACCTGGCTGGTCGGCGGCTATCTCTTCTTGTTGGTGCTGCTTGGAATCTACGGCTTCCCTTCCGCTACCGTCATGGAGCGTTGGAGGATGGTGTTCGTTCTTTGGGGGAGCATCAATGGGGCGCACCTAATCATTGTGTTGCTGGTCTTCAAGCGGAAAATTCGCCCCATTGCGCCGTTGGTGCTGTTGATCGTAGGCAGTATAGTTGCCGCGGGGCTCGTGACGTTTTACTTCAGCAACCCCTTGTTGCTGGCAGCATATCGCATCAGCCTGCTGGCAGGATGGAATCCCACCCAACTGTCTGTGCTGTACTGGGTTTCGGTGATCGTGATAGCGCTGGCGCTGGGCTCGGGGGCCTTGCCGCTGCTGATGTGGATACGCGATGGCTATCGCCGTAAGCGCATCAGTGAACAGATGTTGAGCATCGCCACATTTTGGCTGATGAGCACCGCCCTGTACGCCTTGTCCATTGCTCAGAACGGCGTGATATGGGGGCTGTACGTCCTTCTGGCGGGGATGGTGTTTTTCGCCTCGTTGACCGTCGGCTTCCGCTGGTATCGCCGGGCCGACAAGGGAGACTTTCCCCCCCGGCATTTGTTGATGCTGCGCGTGTTTTCGCTGGGGGCTAAAAGCGCTCGACTGTACGACTTGCTGGATCAAAACTGGCGTCACGTCGGCGTCATCCGGCTGATCGCTGGCCCAGACCTGGCTGCCTCTACGGTGGAGCCGCACGAGTTCATCGATTTCCTTGCCGGGAAACTGGACGATTATTTTGTCAGTGCGGTCGAAGATATCAGCGGGCAGTTGCAAAGAGCCGATGCTGACCCCGACCCTGATGGGCGTTACCGGGTGAGCGAGTTTTTCTGCTTTAGCGATACCTGGAAGCGCGTCTTGCTGCAACTTGAGCGGTCTGCGGATGTGATTTTGATGGATTTGCGTCGTTTCGGCCCCCAAAATGCGGGCTGCGTCTTTGAAATCCACACGCTGGTCGCTTCGGTTCCATTAGAGAAGGTCGTATTTATTGTGGATGAGTCCACGGACGAGGCGTTTTTGCAGCAAACATTGGGCACTGCCGGGACGGCGGTGCGCCTGTTCCATTGGTCGGGCACGACCGCCACGGCTGGCCCAGAACTGCTCAAAGTTCTTTGTAGCATAGCGGCCCGTTGACCGCGAAACAAACTGGAAAGCGCGTTTTGCGGCGCTTGTAGCCCGTGACTTTCGCACACACACAGCATCCCCGCAAGGGGGCAGTTGCCGGGCACAAGCGGCGGCAGTTGAAGGCGAGATTAATCTCGCTCTACGACATACATGGCACTTGCCTCGCAACCACTATCTGGCTGTCATGGGTCACCGTGAAATAGTGGGGTGGGATAATCAGACCTCCGAGATTTTGCCGCTGCGATGCTCATCCAGAGCGGCCTGCACAGGCAATTTCGCTCCCCAGGGTGGCTCTCAACAGAAATCTCGGAGGTCTTTACCCCACTAATTCACGAAGAGCCGCTGTCATCTGAATGCGAAGAATTTATCGCCGCGATCCTCGCAAAGGGGCGAAACTCCGCCGGTGCATCGGTGTCGGCCCCAGGCGGGCGAGGGCCTGCCGGTGCGCGGCGGTGCCGTAGCCTTTGTGGCGGGCGAAGCCATAGCCGGGGTATTGCGCTTCCAGTTCCACCATCCGCGCGTCGCGGCTGGTTTTCGCCAGCACCGAGGCGGCGGCGATGCTCAACGAGCGGGCGTCGCCTTTAATCAGCGAGGTTTGGGGGAGTTCCACATCGGGGAGCAGCAGGTAATCGAGCAGCAGGGCATCGGGAGGAGGGGAGAGCGCGGCCAGAGCGCGCTGCGCGGCCAGCCGCGTGGCAGGGAGGATGCCCAGAGCGTCGATCTCCGCCGAGGAGGCGAAGCCCACTCCCCAGGCCAGCGCGGCAGCGCGGATGTGCACGGCCGCGGCTTTCCTTTGGGATGCGGTCATCTGCTTGGAATCGCGCACCCCGCTCAGGGGGAGGCGGTCAGGTGAGGTGGGGGGCAGGATCACCGCCGCGGCGCAGACCGGGCCAGCCAGCGCGCCGCGTCCGGCCTCGTCTATCCCGGCGATATAGCGAAATCCCTGTCGCCACAGGGCGCGCTCCCATTGAAAATCCGGTTCGGGGGGTATCTCAGCAGGGTCAAGCCGGGAGGTCATACTGGCCTCGACGGGCGTTGCGGTGGATGGCGAAGATGTCCACCGCCATTTGCAGGGCATCGCGCACTGGATGGAGCTTGGTGCCGGGGTAAAAATACCAGGGGATGGGGATCTCGCGAATCCGGTAGCCGCGGCGGTGGGCGATGTAGAGCAGTTCGATGTCGAAGGAGAAGTTGGTCAGGGTTTGATGCCGAAAGAGGTCGTCGGCCACCTCGGCGCGGAAACACTTGAAGCCGCATTGGGTATCGTGCATGCCAGGGAGGATCAATGTGCGGATCATCAGGTTGACCGCTCGCCCGCCGAGGTGACGGTATTCCGGCTCGTGGTAGCGCACCGCGCCGGGAGCCTCGCGCGAGGCGATAGCGAGGTCGAAGTCCACCAGCGCGGGGGGCAGAAAGCGGTTAACCTCGGCGATGGGCATGGAGAGATCGGCGTCGCACATAAAGCGGTATTCCCCGCGGGCTTCCAGCATGCCGCGCCGCACCGCGCCGCCTTTTCCGGGCTGCGCCTCTTGTAGCACGCGCAGGTTGGAGTGCTGACGGGCGAAGGCTTGTGCCACTTCGAGGGTGTTGTCGCGGCTGGCGTTTTCGACGATCAGCACCTCGGCGGTGTAGCGCTGATGCTTGAGAAAATCAAACACCTGCCCCAGGGTGTCGGGCAGGCGATCGGCCTCGTTGTGGGCGGGGATGACGATTGAGAGGAAGGGATTGGTCACGATGGGGGCATCCGAGCGAAGGGGCAGGCTCAAGCCGTCATGACAACCAGCAACAGGAAGGCGGTCAGGATGCAGACTTCAGCCAGCACGATCCCCCCCAGGATCAGCCACTGGCGCATGGTGAAGTTGGCATATCGCTTGACGGGAGTGAGCGCCTGGTTGAAGCGAGCGTCGATGTCCTGGGCGACTTCGGCGCCTGGAAGGGCGCGCTTTTGGTGCTTGGGGGCTTCGTTTTTATCGCTGCTGGCATCGGTAAACGCTTCGACGATTTTGTAGCGCTGCTCGCGGCTGAGGATCGAGTTGGCGCTGGTGATCTGCGTAGCGAAGCGATCCAGCCCGTCCACCATGAGGACGCGCACTGCCGGCCGGATGGTGTCCACGTGGGTGCCAGGGTTGGTCAGCACGAGCATACCTTCAACCGGAATCTCGTTGTAGCCCCGGGCGCGCAAAAAACTTTCCACTTTGTGCGCTGCCTTGATGGTTTCCGTAATCATGTTGGGTTTGGTTGGGCGGAAGCTGCCATCGCGCGTACGATGCACGCTCCACACATCCCCGCGAGCCCGAAAGACGCCCCGGATGGGGTCGTTGACGAAGACGAAAACGCCCTGTGGGCCGATCAGGATCAGTGGAATGGTGTCGTTTTCCCCCGGCAGCGCGACGTTGCGCAACATGGTGTAAGCGTTGTCCAGCAGGCGGATGAACACGCGGAGGATGGTTTCCTGCGACTTCATCTTCGTCGGCCAGTTGAGGCCGAACTTCAACATGCCGCGCAGACGTTCGCCGGGCGAGATTTTTCCGCCTCGATAAGGGATGGGGGAAAGGTCACGAACGATCATGAAAGCACTCCCGTCCTACGCATAACGGTTGGATACACCCAGACTTACGTTGATTATACCAGTGGGGAAGGCGGGAGTGGTGGGTGTGGGGCTTAGAATGGCTGCACGCTGGCGAGGGAATCGCCCTCTTTGGAAGGGGAGTCGCCGGCGACGATGCGTTCTGAGCCGTTGTGGCTCTCCAGGCGCAGGGGGTATTCGAGCTCAAATTTGTTGCCCTGGAAGGGAATCCGCCGTCCGGTGTAAAACCGCGCCCCCTCTTGCAGCCGATGTACCAGTGTCTCCCGGTCGAGGAGTGTTACGTCGTTGAAGACAAAACCACTGCGCAAATAGGCGCGCACCCACTTGATTTTTCCTTCGGGGTTGTAGTGTACCGTCTCGATGACGCCGTCGACTTTGGGGGTTTTTGCCATGGTGTGCCTCCTCAGGAACAGGTCGGGGTGCGGGGACTCGAACCCCGGACCTCTGCGTCCCAAACGCAGCGCGCTACCAACTGCGCCACACCCCGGCGGGTGGGAGTATAATGCCAACCAATCCCCGCCGTCAAGGAGATTCTATGGTTGTGCAATTCAAAGATGTTTCCGAGTCCGTTTCGATTCTACAGATAAACCGCCCGCGGGTGCGCAACGCGCTGGATTGGGATGCGATGGAGATGTTTGCCGCGGCGGTGGAACAGGCGCACGCGCGAGCGGGCCTGCGCGCCCTGATCCTCACGGGAGCGGGGGAGGCGTTCATCGCGGGCGGCGATCTGCGCGCTTTGCACACTACCCCCGGCGAGGCGGATGGCTGGCGGTTGACGCGACTGATGACGCGCGCGCTCAATCGTCTGGAGGCGTTGCCCTGCCCGGTGATCGCCGCACTGAACGGTCCGGCGCGCGGCGGCGGAGCGGAGATCGCCCTGGCCTGCGATTTGCGCGTGGTGGACGAAAACGCCGATTTGAGCTTTGCCCAGATCACGCTGGGGTTGACTCCCGGCTGGGGGGGAGGGCAGCGCCTTTTGCGACTGGTGGGCTACAGCCGGGCGCTGGAATGGTTGGTGACCGGTCAGGTGCTCACCCCTTCAGAGATGCTGACCTCTGGATTGGTGAACCGCGTTGCCCCCGCCGGGCAGGCCCTGGCGGCTGCGCGGGAGCTGGCTGAACGCATCGCGCAACACGCGCCCGAGGCGGTTGGGGCGCTCAAGCGTCTGCTGCGTGGCGGGCTGGAGCTTCCCCCGGCGTTGGCCGCGGCGCAGGAGCAAAGTCTGTTCCCGTCGCTTTGGGCATCGCCGTTTCATCATCAGGCCGTGGCGCGCTGGTTGGAGCGCAGAAAGTCGGACGCATGAGTGAGCTTGCTGCCCTCTATCACGCGCATCATGCTCTGGATGCTGATGACCTGGAGTTCTGGCGGGCGTTGGCTGCGGAATGTGGTGGCCCGATTCTGGAGCTGGGTTGTGGAACGGGGCGCGTCGCCCTGCCGCTGGCTCAGGCGGGTTATTCGGTCGTGGGGCTTGACCGGGATGCCTCCATGTTGCAGCTGTTTCGTCAGCGGATTCCGGCGGGATTATCCCCCCCGCCGGCTTTATTGCAGGCGGATTTTCGCCGCTTCCGCCTGCAGAGCGCCTTTCCCCTGATTATCATGC
>WFTY01000373.1 GCA_015485245.1 Anaerolineales bacterium
GAACTGGAATGTCTACGGCGACTACCAGGCCGTGTACTTCGAGGGCAACCCGGTGGGTGGCAGCGGCAGCGATTCCGAGTGCCCGGCTTCCAGTTACACCTACCACCTCCAAGTGGTGGATATGTACGGCGGTACGTATGATTACTGGACCTCGGTGGATGTGGCCGCAGCCCCTGCAGATACCAGCGGCCCGGATGTCAACTGGGGCAACCTGGTCTGGGAATCCTGCCAGTTCTTCGGCGAGGCCGGCATCAGCGACCTCTCCGGCGTGGCCTGGGCGCAGTTCTACTATAATCTCAATGGTGGCGGGTGGAATTCGATCTGGATGAGCGAACTTTCCACCGACTACTGGCAGGCTGAGATCGGTGTGCCGGTGGAAGGCGGCGAGATCGTAGTCGGGACGGTAGAGTACTACATCGTCGCCAGCGACGGCCTGGGCAACGAGAGCACGTCTGCGACCTGGTCGTACTCGTATTCCAGCTGTGACGGCTGAGCGCGCCGCCCGTGAGAAATCTCATCAGCATGACCTGCGTAGTTCGGTACGATCATTTGGAGAGAGTGTGATGAAACCACGCACATTGCTTTGGAGTATTTCCCTGACCATCCTGGCCTCGCTGGCCTGCAAGTTGACCGCTTATTGGGCCGCCGTGCCGGAAGTGCAATTTGTTTTCCCCAACGAAAACCAGCATGAGTTCTTTGCCAACGAACCCATTGAAATCACGTTCTATGCTCAGGGTGAGACCGAGATCAATTATGTGCAGGCCACCCTGAAAAACCCCAATGGGCAGTTGCTGGGTTCCTATGGAGATCCGGAGGGAAAGGGGCAGAATACGTTGCGCGCCAGTATCTCCTGGACGCCGACGGCGACCGGGCGCTATATCATCTACCTTACGGCTTACGATACCGTCGGGCGCCCGAGCGAGCCGGTGCATCTCGCCGTTCAGGTGTACGCGCGGCCGGTGGTGGTTGCTCAGGGGTCGAAGACGCTGGCGTATCGGGACAGTTTCGATTTTGTCAGCGGCGCGGTGGGAGAATTCGATGGCGGCGATCTGTATTTGTTCCGCAACGGGCCAGCCGATTTCTCTTTCGTGGCCAACTACCGCCCGCAAGTGGGCGGCAAGCAACTGGATGTCCAGTACGCCGCAAATGATATTCAGAGTGTGCTTTTCGATATGAACGTCATCCGGGAGATCAGCGCTCCAGACAGAGATGCAAACATAGAGTATGGTGAAATCCCGGTGCAGGAGGGCGGGCTTTATCTTTACAAGCGGCACGCGCCGCCGGGGAATTACATCCTCTTCCGCGTCGCCAGCGTCACCGATGATGAGGTGACACTGGATTATGTGGTGTTTTCACTGCCATGAGCGTCCGCTTGTGTAGGGCGCGGCTCACTCGCTACCTTCTTCGGGCGACTGGATGATCTCGGCGGCCAGAGCGCTGAGGACCCGGATGTCCTCTTCCTCGAGGTGGTTGGCGCGCCAGTAGAGTTCCAGCAGTTCCAGCGGGGAGAGCGCGCCAATGGCTTGATCCTGCGGCAGGCGGATGCGATTCTCTTGTTGTGGGCGCTTGACCAGATGGAACTCGAAAGCCCCAGCGGCGTAATCGCGGAGGGCGGCATCATCGATCAGCGCCTCCCACTCGCGGGGGTACTCCACCACCAGGCGGACGATGGCGTCCTTGAGTTCATCCTGCGGAGGCAGCGCGGCTTGAATTTGCCGGTTGATGTTTTCTTTCTCACTCAAAGTGACGCGGCGATCTACAAACGGGCGGATATCCCTTAGCGGACGCCAGTCCACTTCGGTGCGGCCGCGCGCTACCTCAGCGATAACAAAGAACTTCTCGTCGGCAACCTCGCCGAAATCCACGCGCTCGATTGAGCCGGGGTAAATCACCGGGGGATGCTGCCCCTCGTTCAGGTCTTGCGGCTTGTGAATGTGCCCCAGAGCAACGTAATCCAGCCGGGCGTCTTTGACCAGGGAGGGAGGCAACACCAGGTCGTTCCCCAGCATCACCGACCGCTCGCCGCCGTAGGTGGCCCCTTGCACCGAAGCATGGGCGGTGAGAATCACTGGCAGGGCGGGGTCAGCCTGCTCCAGCCAGTAATCCACCTGTTCCAGCAGACGCTCGCTCAATTGCCGGTAAACCTCCTCCAGCGATTGGCCGCGCAAATCAAAGTGAGCGATCATACCAGAGCGCGAAACCCAGGGCAGTGCGATGATCTGGACAGGCAACCCATCTAAATCATCCGATGTGAGGAAAGCCGGGCGGTCAAGCACACGCACCTTGGGAACCTGTAGCGTGACAAACTCGTTTAACGCGTGGGCGCGGCCGAGGGCGGGGGATAAATCGTGATTACCCACCAGCAATAAGGTAAGAATACCCGCCTGCGAAAGGCGCATAACGCGCCTCCCCCACTCACGCTGATACGTCGGCGCCGGGTTGCGATCTTTGTAAGCATCTCCTGCAAAGATCACCATATCTACGCTTTCCCGAATGGCCGCGTCCACGATGACATCCAGCGATTTGAGGAAATCCAGCACCCGCAATGGCAGGCCGGTTTCAGGATCGCGGCGGCCATAGGTCGCCATGTCAATATGCGCATCGGCAAAGTGTAGGATTTTCACTGCCGCCTCTTACCCCCCACCTTGGATACGCTCCAGTTGCGTCTGTGCAGAGCGGAAATTACTGTTCAGCGAGATGGCTTCTCGCAAATCAGCAATGGCACCATCAACATCGCCCAGGGCCTCTTTGGCCAGAGCACGCCAGTACCAGCTCTCCTCGATGGCTGGTTCGCTGGCCGTCTCGATGGTCGTCGTCGCCAAGTTGAGCACATCGTAATAGCGCCCGGTGTAGTAATACGCCCAGTAAGGGCCGGTTTGATACCACAAATTGCGCCACGGAGGGTTGACTTCGGCTGGATCGAGCGCCGCGTAGAGGGCAAAGAATTCATCATAAGCCGCTGCGGCGCCAGCATAGTCATCCAGGTACACCAGATTCGTGCCCCGGTTGAACCAGGCAAACATCTGAGCGCGCCCCTCCAGGGAAAAGATATCGTCAGAGGCTTTTTGTGCCGTGTACTGATAATTGAAGGTTTGATCCGCCTGCGGGCCGAGCAAGCTCATCACCTCGGCCTCGCGCTCCGGCGGGTAAACGATAATATACGTGTAATTAAAGTGTCGCCAGTACGTCTCCATATCCTCGTAGGAAACGGGAAAATCCGGCATGATATAAGAATCCTGCGCCAGGAAACGGGCGCGGTCGTCATCGTAGGCAGTGATGGTCTCATAATGCCCCATCCAGCCATCAAAACCAGCGCCCTCAAAGCCCTTCTCCACGATGACCGGGAAGCCGGCAGCGATAAAGCGTTTGAGCAAATCAAGGTCGCCCCCCACGCGCCATAAGGCGCGGAACGCTGTCTCCTGGTTGACATAGGCGACCATCTCGTAAGGCATTACGTTTTTATCGCGCGGATTAGGTTTGAGAAAAGCGGCCGTATCCGTTTGATCGCCTTGCCAACCCCAATACGAAAGCGCCATTGAGAGGTTGGCCGGGCCGCAGTTGTTCCACTTCTGATACTCGTGGATCACCCCGCGCAGGGTGACGCTCTCCGGCAATGGGGTGGGGGTCACTGTGGGAGTCAGCGTAGGCAGAGGTGTTTCCGTGGGGCCGGGCTGCGTGGCGGTGGGACTGGGTTGGGGCGTCGGTGTGGCGGTAGGAAGCACAATCGCTGTAGCGTCTTCCTGCCCTCCCTCAGGGACGAAGATCGCCTCTTCGGGAGGGTTAAGCGCATATTTCACGCTGGCCTTCCAGGCGTCAATCCGCCAAGCCAGGCGCTCGTTAATCGGTGGAAATTGGTAAAGCAGCGCAGCTACAATCACCAGCGCGGGCACCACCACCAGGATAGTCAACAAACGATTTCGATTCATAGGTGCGATTATATCAAGACTTCGATTAAGCCCACTTAAGAGCGCAGACGGCAACGGCCCGCGCTCTGCTGCCTTACCTGCGCTTATTCCCCACCTGATACAGTCAGTTTCTCCTTAGCAGCACCACAAACAACCAGGCCACCGGGACAAACAATGCCCCCATCAGGCCGTAAGCCAGCGGATGCGCCAGCCAAGCCCCGGTCAGGCCAGTGGCGACTGCAAAAGAGAGCGCCGAGGCGCAGGCCACCGTTAAGGTGACGATTCCCAATCGCTCCTGCAAGCGGCCGCCCCACAGATACGCCGTCGAAAACGTCAGCGCCAGCAGGATGTTAACGCCGTCCATCACTCCCATGCCGATGAGAAATGGCAATGTCTGTGGCGACCAACCGCCCACCGGCGGTAGCGCGGGGAAAGGCATCTCACCACCGCGCAGCAGAATCAGCCCGGCGCGCAGCAGGACAACTCCATGAGCGCTTTGCAACAGACCGTAGTATGTGATGAGGAGACGAAGATGAGAGTTATTGCCTAACATAGGGTGATCCTTTGACTGGGTGTTGGCTGAAGACAATAGACCACAGACGACAGATCATGGACGACAGACCGCGGTCTGTCGTCCGTCGTCCATCGTCTATCCGCCCACCAGCCTCGCCGAAGCGGGGTCGTGCGCCTCGTAGCAGCGGCGGGAGCGGGCAAAGTCGCTGTTGGCGTAGCAGTAGGCGCAGCCGAACAGACAGGTGTCGTACATGCCGATATCTTTGCTGACCACGCAGCCGCAGGCCGCCCGCTGGGAAGGATCCTTCTTGTGGATGACCTCCTGACCGAAAACTTCTTTGATGTACTCATCATCCACGCATTTTCCAGGCTGGATGCCGTAAGACGTCAGATCGTGCTCCGAAGCGCAGGATTGAATCGTTATGCCGTTGGTCGCGGCAGCCTGGGAGAGCGATTGCATCAGCCGGGCAAAACGCGGGGTATGACGTCCATCAAAGGGGACAACCTGAACACCTTCCGCAGCCAGCGCGGCAAAGCGGCGCTTGAGCTTGGCGTACGGCGTCATCAGGCTGATCACCGAGCGATGGGTATAGCCGCGCAGTGCCTCGGCGATGCGGGCGTACTGCCCGGCGTGCCATTCCAAGGGCGTGATGCTGGTGAGAACGATGGGGTCATAGCGCCACACCACGCGCTGCGGACCCACGCGCCCGGCAAGTTCCCAGAAGATGGAAACCGCCGTTTTCAGAGAAGGGCTTTTCCCATCCAAGCAACGCGGGTAACCAATCAGCGTAAAGTTAAAATAATAACGGTAGCCACGGCGATCCAATTCGTCCAGGTAAGGAAACAACGGCCTGGGATTGCGCGTCCAGAAGACAAAGACATCCACATCCTGCGGCTGCAAGGAGATGCGGGAAATCTGATTGGCATTGAATGGATTGGGAACTTCGCAATACCCGGCGCGCACGCGGCGGATAAACCAACGGGCGTAAAAGGCAGGGATATCGGTGCGACGGCTGGCGCTGATAATCACATCTCGTCCACCGGGGGCGCGGCGGGGCCGTAATCGAGCACCTGACGCGGGGCCGGGCCTTCTGTCGGCCCGCTGATGATGCCGTTGTGCTCCATGGTGTCGATCAAGCGGGCGGCGCGGGTGTAACCGATGCGCAAAGC
>WFTY01000374.1 GCA_015485245.1 Anaerolineales bacterium
AGCTCCGGGGGCAGCGCAGCAGGCGACTTTGCGCGTGCGTTTCGCCCGCGCCCGCCTGGACGAAATTGACGCCCTGGTTGCAGAGGAACGTTACCTTCCTATTCCGCTTGCTCTTGAGAATTACCATTACCAGGTTCGCAGTGTTAAAGCGTTATTGTTGCGCGTGGCGGACGTGGATCACAAGCAGGCGCGCCAGCTGGCGACATCGCTGGTGCTGACTTTTCAGGCGGCCGAGCGCGTGCTGAACAGTTTGCCCTCTACCTTGCCTGCTGCTGTAGATGCCGCGGTGGCGCGCAGCCGGGGGATTGTTGCCGCGGAAATGGATGGCGTGTTGGCCGATTTTCAACTCGGCGCGGGTAATGCTGAAGATGTCTTCCCCCCGGGCGAGGCCGGGGACGAGGGAGGGACGACCCTCGAACTGCCCCCTGCGACAGGGGAGGCCTCCCCTGTCATGAGCGCGACGTCCGCTCCCGATCGCACGAACACCCCCGCGACGACGCCTGCGCCGGAATCTTCCTCCACTTTACGGGCCTCGAAGACTCCGCAGCCGACGAAAACGCCCCGACCTACAAATACGCCGCGCCCCTCGAATACGTCCAAGCCTACCAAAACGCCAAAGCCGACCCATACGCCCCGGCCTACACAGGAAAACCCGGGGCAGGGCAACAGCAGCGGCAACGATGGCGCCAACAACGCGAACAGTAACAGCAATAATGGCAAGAGCCAAGGGAAGGGCAATGGCAACGGCAAAGGCAAAGGGTTGGATAAATAACCCGGACCGTGAAAAAACAACGCCGCTGTTATGGAAAAGCGCCTGTGCTTGCAGGCGCTTTTTTTCTGCCACCCATTGAGATTGCTGGCGGCAGGTGTAACAATTGCCCGTTTGTTGCGTTGTCTACTTGGAACCTCGGCCTGGATTCAGGGTGACGGGACGCTTTGATATATGGAGGCTGGATAAAAGTGGCGCGTTTTGAATGTCCGGTGAATGACCCGCAGGGCGGGAGCAAGGCTCAGGGGATGGTGGAATTCGCTTTGATCCTGCCGGTGTTGCTGCTGGTGGTTATGGGGATCGTAGAATTTGGGCGTATGTTGCTGATTTACGCCTCTGTGGCTACTGCCAGTCGCGAAGCGGTGCGCTATGGTTCGGCTGCGGGGAGCACCCCCGCGGGGACGCGGCGCTATCTGGACTGCGCCGGGATGCGCGATGCGGCCAGGCGGATGGGCTCATTGGCGGGAATTCAGGATGCGGATATCATCATTCAGTACGATCATGGGCCAGGGACTTTGGCGTTTGCCTCCTGCCCGGCCTCATCCCCCGATGACATCACCGGCGGGGTGGACCGCGTGGTGGTGCAGGTTTCTGCGGTATATGCGCCGATTGTCCCCTTGGTGCCTGTGCCGACCTTTACGATTGCCTCGCAGAGCGCCCGCACGGTGATAAAGAACATTCAGGTTGGAGGGAACACGGCTACGCCGGGCGGCGGGGGAGGCGCTGGCGCGTCCAGCACCCCGACGGCGATTCAGAACCCAACGGCAACCGCGACGCCAGAAACATCGCCGCCGACGGCAACTGCGACGACTATAGCGCCGCTATCCACCCTGACTCCCACCAGCACGCCAGCCCCTCCTCCGGAAGAGCCGCTGTTTGAGGCGATCAACTGGACGAAGAATGGCAATAAGTGCCAGAACATCTCCTTTTCGTGGTCGCCCGACGCGACCTGGTTGAGTTACCCTGGCTACAGTCCAGCGCAGTACCAGGTGTACAAAAACGGGGTCTCTCAGGGGTTGATTGATCCCCAGGATCCCAATGCCACCACCTGGAACACCGGCATCAGCCTGAACAACAATGCTACGGTGACCCTGGCGGCGCAGGCGGTTTTCAGCGGCGGCTTGGGGTCGGAGATTCTGTCAAAGACTTATCAATGCGACAAAGGGAATCTGGTAGAACAATGATGCTGAACGGCGAAAGGGATCGGCAGGGCAGAGGGGGTTCGCGCGAGCGTGGTCAGAGCCTGGCGGAGCTGGCGCTGACGCTGGTGATTGTGCTCACCATGTTGGCCGGGCTGGTCGATATTGGGCGCGCCTTCTTCACTTTCATGGCGTTGAGAGATGCGGCACAGGAAGGGGCTGTGTTTGGTACTCTGGATCCCACTAACGTCACCGGGATTGAGCAACGGGTGCGCGCCAGTTCACAGCAGCCGGTGAATCTGGCGGACACGGCTGCTGTGCAGGTGAGCGTCAGTTACACCGGCAACGCCTGCGCCAGCGCAGATGGGTTGAACGGAATTACGGTGACGGTGAAGTACAACAACTTTGTCCTGACGACCCCCTTTTTGGGAGCAATTTTAGGAAAGCAAACCTTCGTCATTCAAGCCAGCGCGACGGGCACGATCTTACGACCGCCTTGCTGAGAAGATAACCGGGAGGTGTATACGATGAAGCCGAACGTGAACACAAGCGAGCGAGGGCAGGCGATTGTCCTGTTGGCGGTGGGGTTTGTGATGTTGTTGGGTTTCACCGCGTTGGCCATTGATGGCGGCATGGTCTATGCCGACCGGCGCCAGGCGCAAAACGCGGCTGATTCCGCCGCCCTTGCAGCGGCGTTGGCTATTGTTAATGGGCAAGATTGGTCCGCTGCGGCGCTGAATCGTGCCAACACCAATGGTTACGACAATAACGGCGTGACGAATACGGTCCAGGTGTTTTACCCGCCCGCCAGCGGTCAATACGCTGGCGATACCGAATATGTTCAGGTGATTATCATCGCTGATGTCGATACTGCTCTCATTCACTTTGTTTACAGTGGTCCGGTGCAGAATACAGTGGAGGCGGTTGCGCGCGCCAAGCCGGGTTCGGTGGGGCCGCTGTTCAACGGGGATGCCATCGTCGGCCTCAAGCCGGATGGTTGTGATGTGGTATGGAAGCACGGCAATTCGAAGACCACGGTCACCGGAGGCGGTATCTGGACGAACTCCAATGATCCGAATTGCGCCTTTCGCTACGTGGGCGGTGCCGGAAGTTTGAGCGTTCCGGCTCCCCATAGTATCAATGTGGTTGGGGGGGCGAGTTACAGCGGGGGAACGCCAGACGCCACCGTTGTTGAGGGGGCGCCGCAATTTCCCTATCCGCCGCTGGTGGATATTGTTGAGCCAACTTGTTCGGGGGAAGCGTCGTGGGATCCTGCGACCAACACCCTCAGCCCAGGCAACTGGTCGGGGAATTTCCCTCCCGATCGCGACACCACCCTTGCGCCGGGGATTTTCTGCATCACGGATACAGATTTTCGTCTGAATGCCAATGATACGCTGGTGGGCAACGACGTGCTGATTTATATGGCCGCTGGGGGCAACATTCACTGGAGTGGCCAGGCTGAGATCACCCTGGCCGGCCGTTCTTCAGGCGAATATAAAGGGTTGCTGCTTTATGTCGCTCATCAGAACTATGCCAGCCCGGGGAATTGTCGCTTGACCATCAATGGTTCGGCAGATTCGACCTTTGTGGGCACTATCTATGCCCCCACTTGTGATATCTCGTTTTTAGGCTGTGCGGAGAACACGGGCTTTCGCAGCCAGCTTGTGGGATACACGGTAGAAGTGGGCGGGGATACTGACCTGGACATCTTCTATGATGCGGACGAGAATTACGAAGCCGATCTTCCACCGGAGATCGAACTGACGAAATGACGCTTGTCAGACCGGAAATGTTGCAGGAGCGCGTTGCTGCGCTCCTTTTTTGTTGGGCTTTACACTTTTGTTAGGTTCGGGGAAATTGGTACTTTGGTAAGATGACAGTGCAGAGGGTATGGTATAAACTAGGGTTAACGCGTTGTTGTTCATCGTGTTACACTTTTCTCTGAAGTCATCATTCTGGAGATTGAATGAGATCCCATACAAAGAGCAACCTCCAAAAGGCGCAGACGATTGTTGAATTCGCCTTGATGTTCCCAATCATCCTGTTGATCCTTTACGGGACGATGGAGTTTGCGCGCTACATGCAGGCTTATCTGACGGTGCAACACGCGGCGCGCGAGGGGGCGCGCTACGCCATAACGGGCCGATCGATCACGGGGAACCCGGATGATCGGCCGGCCTCGATTGTGACTAAAACACGGGCGGCGGCGAGCGGTTTGCGCATCGCTCCCCGCAGCGATACCCCGGCTTATGAGGCGAATCCTAACCTGCCCAATGATTTAGATGTCTGGCTGGACCCGCTGGATGCAGTTGACCCGGATACCCGCCCCAAGCCGTTCACGCCGGAGCCGATTACTGTCACGGTGACGTATAATTTTGAACCGCTATTCCCCATTCGTATTCCAACAGTTGGTGGGGATATCACGATTCTGCCTAACTTGTTGACCGTGGTTGGGCGGGCCACGATGATTGTGGAGCGCATCGATCGCGTCACGCCGGTGGCGGAGGGGACTTTACCGCCTTCGGCAACGGCCGGGCCTACTTCAACCTCTGCGCCCACGCCGACCACCGGGCCGACGTTCACGCCAGGACCCACGTCAACCTCTGGTCCTACGGCTACTTCTGGGCCGACCTCCACCTCGCCTCCCACTGCGACGGCGACGAATACGCCGCTGCCTACAGCTACCGGCTCGTGCGATGTAACCGTTACGACCTCGCTGTATGTTTCCGGAGATGATAAGCTGCGCATGGAGATCACCAACAACAGCTCGCAGGCTGCGGAGATCACCAGCGTGACGATCACCTGGCCGACGAGTGGTAACAACAAAAAGTTGAAAGAAGTCAAGCTGGAGGGGAATAAGATCTGGGACGCGGGTAGCACATCCTCGCCTACCGCAATTTCCAGCGGGTGGAAGGGTTCTGCCGCGGAGCGCACCCTGGCGGGGGGCGGGACGTATAGGCTGGAGATCAAGTTTGATCGTAATGACAAGAATAGCAGTATTGACGCCGGGCCATACC
>WFTY01000375.1 GCA_015485245.1 Anaerolineales bacterium
CGATCTCATTTGGCGCAAGTGCCTGTCTAAAATATCCAGCGGAACGGACGGTGTGTATCTTCTCTGAACGTCCCTCCGAAACCGCTGGTCCAACTTGATAAGACGAGACTTTGGATCGAAAGTACCTATCCGTATCTTCGTCATCCCTTGCAGCGCGACTCCCTTGTGGCGATGCGCTCTGTTGCCAATGACCCAGTAGACAACGCCCTGATTGACCATTATAAAATCCAATCCTGTCGGATCCGCCCGGTTAACAGGATCGTTTATCACATACCTATAGAGGTTGTCATCCTGCGATGCAAAACCAAGTGGATCCTCAGATATGAATTTCCCTGAGTGGGCGTCGTACCAGCGGGCGCGGTAGTAGTAGAGGTCGGTGAGATCATCATACTCGCGGCCCGTATATTTGAAACGGTCGCCGGCAGCCGGGTTCGTTTCTGAAACGATGTTGCCAAAGGAGTCGTAGTTAATCTCGTTGAGAATTGTGCCGTCGGTCTGGACCTGTTGGCGTACGGAGCCCAAGCGGTCGGCCAAGTACCAGGAAAGCTCAAGCTGGCCGGTTTGCTGGTTGTCGGCTAAGCGAGCAAAGACTTCGTCAACGGCGCGGGTGTAAAGATAACGAGTTGTCAAAGAGCCGTTCTGGACGTCCGCCCAGGGGTTGCTCAAAAGTGTCCCTGGCTCGTAAACGGCCGCGGCGATTTCGGCCGCCGTCTCCGGGGTGTCGTAAAGCGTCCAGGTCTCTTCAGGCGTTCAAGAGCTACAGGTTGATCTCGATCAAATGCTTGCTTTTTGCTATCGATATCGCTTCGCTAACATGGATAACAATGTATACCGAAGATCAGCTATCACCAGCATCCTCATCCCTTATGTCTATATTTCGACAAGCAAGAAACTCCGGATAGCCTATTCGTATAGGGGTGTATCGCACACATGATCCGTCGGCTTTGTCAATATAAATGCGCCCACATCGGTCACAGATAACTACTGGGATATAATGCTCCTGCAAAAGATCACATGCTTTTTCGAGATCCGCTTCTCCTTCAATGGCGTTCAATATATCGTAGTACCTGCGCACGGAAAGCAAAACCCATTCGTTTCCTCCCTCTCCCGGTAAACGGAGCACTTTCCCACAATTACACAAAAGCTTAGCCATAGCAGCTCCCCCTTGACTTCTACCGAAGATATCCAAAGCTGGAACAACAATTGGGGCTCCCCATCACTTCTGAGGGCGACGAAACCATATCAGCTTACCATCGCGATGAAATATTATTACTTCAATGTTTCTTGCCGACGAGCTTCGCTTCGGCCAAAATCTTCTCACTATTTGATGCATTTGTGCATCTGTTAGATTTGCGTCTACCGCTACGATCCGTGCTTGATCTCCTACACCCTTGTCTTCAATTCCTCTGCAAATTGTCTTACTGCCATAATTCTGGGGCGTGTATACGTCTACTCTTCCTACGCCAGGTACATGATAGTCAGACGTTCGAACATCGCTTATACCTTTTTCTGATAGTGGCAATCGAATCGTGACATCGTAACCGTGCTCGGCAAAGGATTCAGCCACTCTTATTTCGCTTGGTTTTGGACGAGCGCCTTCTTCGAGTGAAATGCGTCCTCTCACACGAAAGAGGGAAGGAGCGGGCTGCCTGATTGTTTGAGGCGGAGGAGGAGATAGAAACCTTCTCAATCGCTGGACATCTGTGCGGGCCCCAACTAATGGCAGCGCCAGAAACACAGCATCGGAACTAGAAAACGTCCCTTGGCTGACTTGGTACGTCGCATTAACGCCTGCCGTTCCGACGGCCGTTATCCGAACGCCGTTAGAGACAACAGGGTGTGCAAGTACAGTCTGTATGGGAGCAAACAATTCCGCGCCAGCCAAAAACGGTGCGGAAGCTCCTACCGAGTTTCCAACTTGTGCAATGGCTTCGCCGGCGTGAAGAGATGGAATGACTATACACCGACCGACGAACCGATGCACGGGATCGTTACTAGTGGCTATATCTTCCCTGACTTGGTTTCTGGCATCAACGAAGGCTTCTTTGATTGCAACAGGAAGGGTATCAAACAAGGCTGTTGGACCAACTGCCATACCAGCAAGTATGCGCACCACGGGATTTCGATTCTTGTCCCGCGCAATGGAATCAAGCCAACTGCTATACGGCCCCAGCTTGACTTCTGCCCCTGAAGGGTCAACCAAATTAGCGGGATCATTCCCCACATACCGGCTGAGGTTATAGTCCCCGGCGGCAAACCCCAGCGGGTCTTCCGACAGGAACTTGCCGGTGGTGGCGTCGTACCAGCGGGCGCGGTAGTAATAGAGACCAGCCAGGTCGTCGTATTCGCGGCCCGTGTATTTGAAGCGGTCGCCTTCGGCGGGGTTGGTTTCCGTGACGATATTGCCGAAGGAATCGTAGTTGATTTCGTTGAGAATCGTGCCGTCGGTCTGGACCTGCTGGCGCACGGAGCCTAAGCGGTCGGCCAGGTGCCAGGCCAGGTCCTGGATGCCCTGGTCGTCTTCAAGTCGGGCAAGGACTTCGCCAACCGCGCGGGTGTAAAGATAGCGACTTGTCAAAGAGCCTTGCTTTACGTCCGCCCAGGGGTTGCTCAAAAGTGTCCCTGGCTCGTAAATGGCCGCGGCGATTTCGGCCGCCGTCTCCGGGGTGTCGTAAAGGGTCCAGGTTTCCTCAAAGGGAGCAGGGCCTTCGCCGTCTGGGTCTTCGCGGCGGCCGATGAGCCGGTTAAATATATCGTAAACATAATCAACCTCCGTGACAACCGTTCCTCCGGCATCCTGGACGGATAAATTGGCAAGGGCGCGTCAGTAATCACCCGTTGAGTATTGCATGCTGGACGAAAGAAAGGCTATCAAGTCAAAGGGGGCGCCAATGCGGGTCAGGGGGTGGAACGTACTGGCTTATGTCGAGCACGCCATAGCCGTCAAGCGCCGTGTCGGCTACAGGTATCTCCTCCACGAGGACCTTCTCCATGCCGCGTAACCGTTCCACATCGACATGCTCTGCGCGAACAACAAGATCTGCTCCGGCGGTAAAGTAGGCCACGTCTTCCGGGGGCGCAGGATAGAGAAAAAAGCCCCCTCTGCACTCATACACCGGGCGGCGGCACACCTCGCACCGGCGAAGCGAGGGGCGGTCAGTTCCCCGCACCACCAGGCGGTGCCGGCCACGCAGGGTATGCCACTCAGGCTGGAAGACATGCTTGCTCGTTTCTTCGTCCTCGTAATAGACGCGCCCCAGGTACAGATCGCGCCTCACGAGCTCAGGATGAAAGCACTCAAGGAAAGACGCATGCACTACAGGCAGCATTGCCGGATCAAGAAAAGTAAGCGGCGCCTTGGGATCGAGACAATTACGCTCACACACGATAATATCGACTGCTTCAATTTCCTCCCAGATCTCAAAACATCTTTCGCAGTAGAGGTATTCTGAAGCGGCTTCCTCCAGATAAGGAGGAAACATACAGAAATGGTTGCTCAGCGTGCTAATAAGCAGGTAGCTCATGGCGACAAGGAAAATCTCGAAGGACCGTCACAAAGCACACCCGGGAGCCAAAGCCGCAACATCTGTAGCTAATTGCTCCGCCGATTCCAGGTACCCCCCTCTCGCACCCAACCGCCGGCCTTTCATGCTGGCAGTTCCCAACGGGGGTTGGGAGGAGAGCGGTAGCTCTTCGGCTCAATCACGCCATAACCATCAAGCGGCGCATCCACCACGGGAATCTCCTGCACAGCCACCCTTCGCATTTTACGCAACCGCCTGATATCGACACAATCAGACCGAGCGATGAAACGCGTTTCGTCGGTAAAATAAGCCACATCCCCAGCGGGCTCAGGATACAGAAAACAACCCGCAATGGTATCATACACAGGGCGCCCACATGCTTCGCACCACCGGAGCGAGACATTCTCGGTGCCGCGTACGATCAGCCGGTGCCTGGCGCGTACGGTGAACCAGTCGGCCTGCAAGACGCGTTTTGCGCTATAAACACGGCCCAAGTAAAGGTCGCGTTTCAGAAGATCCGGCTGGAAACAATCAAGAAAAGATGTATGCACGATCGGCAAGCCGGGAAGCGTGAAGAAAGTAAATGGTACTCTGGGATTTAGACAATCCAGGTCGCGAACAACAACATCTACGGATTCGATCTCTTCCCATATTTTATAGCACTTTTCACAATAGAGCTTCCCTCTGGCATCTTTCTCGATATCATACGGAAAATCACAACTATCGTCTGCCAAAGTATGAATAATCAGGTAACTCATGGTGACAAAACTGACGTAAGGCTAGGGCAATTGTTGGGGTTCCCTCGGATTCTATATCTTTTCCAGAAAAACACCAACGATATAGGTGCCGCCTGTTCCCTCAACGATCCGGGAGCTTTCCACAGGGCAAGCCCCTTTCAGCACTCCCCGGGGCTCTTCGACCGTGCGACGATCAAATTGTGACACTTGCAGCGTCGATGGTCCGATTACCAGGTGGCCAAACAGGTTCCAAGTTCCCCGCTCGCCGTATGCAAGGTTCTGCACCTGTCCCGTCCCAGGATGTCTCCAAGGGCCGCGGCCCCGGCATCTCCGCAATTGAAGTGGACGGCCTGCTGGTACCAAGAAGCGGCAATTGCCAAGCCCCTGGAGCCGAATCCCCCGGCACAAGCCGCAACGCGCAAACCGCTCTTTTCGACGGTTTCGGCTCTCAACGGTCTGTTAAACGCACTTGCACCGGATGGGTGCTGCGCACTCCCAGGCTAACGCCGCCGGGGCCGAAGCCGTTGACCACCTTCAGCAACACCAGATTGCGTCCCGGCTGCAAAGTCACCTGCACCTCGTCCTGGGCCCAACGCAACGCCCGGGTGCCGGCGAAGCGATGCACCTGGCGACCGTTGAGCCACACTTTGCACGAGTCGTCACTTCCCACCAGCAGCGTGGCGTTTTGCCGCTGCGGGCTTTCCAGCCACACGGCGAAGTAGTTGACCACCTGCTGGCCGCGAAATCCCTGGGCGCGGTTCCAAGCCACTGTGTCCACCGCCAGATGACCCTGATAAGGCCGGGCCAGCACGGTTTGCCAGGCCAGTTCGCGCCGATCCAGGCCGCGAAAACGCCGCCGCAGGTCGATCCGGCCGGGCGAGCGTTCCGGGGGAAAAGGCACATCCAACGCGTCGTCGCGCCGCTGGGGCCAGGGGCCCACGGCCAGAAAACGGTCCACTTCCACCTCGCTTTGCGTGAGAGTTTCCAGGAACGCCAGCAGGTCCGCCGCGTCCTGGGCCGAAAGGTCCTGAAGCACCAGCTCCGGCATCATGCTGCGCGGCTGGCGTTCCAGGCGTTCCAGCTCGCCTGCCGGGATGCGGATCAGGCGGTCGTTGGCATCACGAAGGACAATCTCCCGGTCGGTCCGCTGCACCAGAAAGCCTGCGTGGAGGTGGCCCGAGGCGGTTTCAGCCAGATAGACGTAATACTCCGGGGCGATGGCCTTGGAGGGCTGGAGGATGGTTTCCAGCAGCCCGCGGCGGTCGTATTTTTTGCCAATCTGGCTCAGGTTGGGTCCCAGGGTACCGCCGCGTCCGTGGACGCGATGGCACTTCTGGCACTGGGCCGCCGAGCTTTCGAAAAAGATTCGCTCCCCACGGCGGGGATCTCCTCGCAGGGCGAGGATTTTCTCCGGGTCGATTGCCTGGCCCAGCTTGCGCGGCCGCAGCTCCGGAGGCAGGTAGTCCTGATAGAGCATGCGCACGTTGGCGTCCGGATGTTTGACCGCCAGACGCAGCACCTGAGCTTTCAATCCGGAGGGCAACTGGTCCTTGCGCAGCAGTTGCAACAGGGCTAGCGCGCCGCCGGTGCTCTGCATCAGCCCTTGCAGCACTTGCCGCCGAACTTCGGTGGGAAGTTTGTCGTTCAGGAGCAGTTGCCGCAGGCTGCGGGTGTCTTGCAGGGCCAGCAGTCCCCGCAGGGCCAGGCGACGCAGCTCGGGCGAATCCCCTTGCGCCCAGCGCAGCAACACCGCGGCGGCGTCGTGTTGCCGCACTTCCACCAGCACGTCCAGGGCTTTTTCCCGCACCGGCTGGGCGGCGTTTGGCGAGGCAATCAGCCGTTCCACCGCGGGCATGAGTTTTTGTAGCTTGAGCGCGCGGACCACTTCCAGAGCCTCGGCAGCCAGGTCCGGGTCATCCAGGAGCTTCCCCAGGACCTGGGCCAGACGAGCGTGCTGTTGCAGGCTTTTCCACGGCCCGGCCAGCTTGACCGCCAGGCGATCCAGCACGGCCCGGCGTTGTTCCACGGGCAGTTGTCCGGTCAGAAGTTGTTCCAGCAGCACGCGTCCCAGCTCCGGCGAATCGTCGTAAGCGGTGGCCATCACCAGGCGATCGACCTGGGCCGGGGTGAGCTTCCGGCGGTGGGCCACCTGCTGGAGCAACCGCGCCGCCCGGGCGCGGTCCAGCCCCCAAAAGAGTTCGTACCGGGCCAGGACCCGCTCGGGGTTGCGGGCCAGGTGTTCGAACAGTTCTTTTTCCCGACCTCGGGCGGCAATCAACAGGGCTTCCAGTTC
>WFTY01000376.1 GCA_015485245.1 Anaerolineales bacterium
GCAAAAAACTCATCAACAGCCAGAGTACACCGCTCCACGCGCCAGGCCAGCGCGCCCAGGGCGCACCTCGCGGCTGCAGATAAGCCGCCAGTCCCCACAGGAACAGGGCGCGCGCCATCGCCAGGTGCGGCAACCCATAGAGCATCAAAAACCCAAAGGCTTCCGGCGAATAAAGCTCTAAAGGAAGCGATCCCAACCAGCCGCTCTGCCCCAGCAGGATCAACAACCACCCCAGGCCGCCTCCAACCGCGGCCAGCGTCGCCCCCCACAAGCGCCAGCGTTCCTGGCGCACAAACAACTTCAAAAAATCATAACTGGCAAACACATAGAGGAAACCTGCCGCAAGGCGAAAAAGGTGGTACAGCCCCACAAGCTGCTCGTGCTGCGCGGGCGGCGCGCTCAACTTTCCCAACCACAAAAACGGCAGATAGACCAGCGCGCCATTCTGCGGATAAGCGGTATAGGGGGTGCGAAAGAGCCACTCACCCGCCGCGCCGCGCAGCATTTTAGCGATATAACTGTTGCCATCTTGCACGGCGAACACAAAGCCGCTGAAACGCCAGGTCGTGCCCGCGCTGGCATACCCCAAAAGGTAAGGCAACGTGGTCAACAGCATCGCCACGGCGGCCACAAGCCACAAAGCAGGCGGGTACTTCCGCTGCGCGCGCTCAAGCATGCCCACCACCCTTTTCGGCGCGGCGCAGCCAGATCAACAGCAGCGCGCCAACGCCCCACAAGGTCAGGCCAAGATAAACGCTGCGCGGCTGAAAACGAAACTCGATCACGTGATCGCCAGGAGGTAAATCCACGGCGCGTAAAACCTGATGGGCAAGATATCCGTCCACCGGCTCGCCGTCCAACCAGGCTTGCCAGCCCGGATAGGCCAGCTCGGCGAGCACCAGACGTCCAGGCCCGGTAGCGCGCACGATCACGCGGTTTGGGGTGGGGAAAACTACATCAGCAGCGCGCCACGTCTCCTCGGCGCGTTCCACCCAGGCGCGCGGGCGAGCAAGCGCATTGCGGTACAGATACGTCCCCCCAAAGCGCGCCGCAAGCTCCAGGCCAGGGACATCCAGCGGGAATTCAGCAACCAGATAGCGCACATTCAATTTCCCCAGGGCAGCCACATCCGGCGCGTAGGCAGCGTTATCGCGCCGCGGTTCTCCCCCGGCAAACGGCGGCAATGTCACGCTGTACCCCCGGCGCGGGACACCGCTGGCGGAGGTCATGTACGCCGCATACGCCGCCAGTTGCAAGGGATCCACTCCGTCAGCCAACTCAAGCCCATAACGGGCCGCAGTATGCTGCGGCAGGCTGTAGGATGGCGAATACACCCGGAAGTTCCCCAGCTGAGCGGCGAGGTATTTTGCCGCGGCTTCACCCTCCGCCATGACAACATCCAGGGGACGATAATCCAGCAACGAAGCGCCGCTCGCGCCGAGATCAAGCAGAATCAATCCCCAGAAAACCGCCGCCCACGTTCGAGCGGGCAACCGCCCATGCAGGCGCGCCAAAATCCCCAAGGCACTCAACGTCAGCACACCCGCCCCCCAGAGAAACCCTTGTCCCCAGGCTCCGGTCAGCATCCGCGCGCCCAAAGCCAGAGCGATACCAAAAGCCGCCGGCGCAACCACCGCCAGCGAAAAACGTCGCGCCCGCTGCGCTGAAATGCCCTCCAGTGCGAGCAACACATCCACGCCATGCACCGCCAACAACGGCCCGGCCAACCCAGTCAGAGTCAGGGCGCGCGGAGGCACGCGCAGCATACTCGCCCCCGGCAGAGCAAGCAGCGAGGGGACAAACGGAAGATACTCCCCCAAAGAAAGCAGCAGCGCACCCAGGCCGACAAACAGCCAGAAACGCACGCGCCGTTGCTCCGCAAGCATCAACCCCGCCAGGGCCAACAAGCCAGCGCCACCACCGATATACAACATCCACTCCGGGAACCCACCGAAATCCGGAAAGAGCAACCCCAGCAGGCGAGCCGGCGGCAAAGAGAAGATCAGCCCTTCTCCAGCCTGCAGGGCAGCGCGCGTGGAAAGGCGCGCGTACTCCCACAAGGGCAGCGCCAGCGGCGCGCTCAGCAGAGCGGCCAGCAACAGCGTTTTGCCAACACCGGCCACGGAATGCCGGATGCGTTCGCCCGCGGAATGTCGATACGCCAATTCATAAGCCAGCCACAAGCCCCCACCGTAGAGCGCCATGCGCGGGTCGGCCAGAAAGATCAAAGCCAGCGGCATCGCCGCGCGCCAGGCGGAACGCCCACTCCCCAGCAAAGCCCAGGGCAACCAGGCTGAGGCGTAAAGCAACGTCACATGCCCGGCGGCAAACTGACCTGCAAACCGCGGCAGGGCCACAAAAATCAGTCCCCCCGTCAGAGCAGCAATGCGCCCCACACCTTCGCGGCGCGCCAGGCGATAGACCCCGACACCGCCCCACAACAGGTGAAACGCCACCAGCAAGGCAAACCCTTGAGGCAGCGGCAAGGCCAGCGCAAGCCAGCCCGGCGGATACCACAACCCCGACAGCGGATTCGCCGCAAATGGATAGCCGCTCAGGATCAACGGCGACCACAAAGGAATGACCTGCGCATCGAGTAAAGCGCGCCGCAAAAACACCGCGTTGGGGTAGTGTGAGATCAACAAATCGGTGAAGCGCGCCTGCTCTCCGGGGTACGCAACGGCGAACAAACCAGGCAGATACACCCACAACGGCGCCAGCAACGGCCAGAAACGCCACCAGCGCCAAGTCAAATCCTCACTCCTCGCGCGCATAGACCGTCACGTCATCAGCCTGAAAAACCGGCACAAAGCCCGGGATGGCCGGCAACGCGCCCAAAGCTGCCTCCCGCGGCCCATAAAAGATCAACGTCGCCTCGCGCTGAGCGAGAAAAGTCGCAGGATCAACATCGCCGCGGAAAAAGCGCTCCACGGCGTCGCGCTCGGCTTCGGCATTCACAGTCTCAAACGGATGCCCGTAGATCACCCGGCTGCCGGTGTAGGCGGGGATGAAAATCCCGCTCTGGGGAGAGGCCAGCACCAGCGCATCGGGTGGGGCATGCGCGGCGATCCACGCCAGGGCGCGCGCTTCGCCGTCCTGAAGATAGATGAGTGGATCATGACGGAAAGCCGCGTCCACCCCACCGAGCAACACCAGCAGGTTAGTCGGTATGGCCAGCAAAAACAACGCTGTCGCCCAAATCTTGAATTTGCGCTGCCGCTGCCCCTCCAGCGCTAACAGCGCCATCCCGGCCAAGGGGATATACAACCCCAGCATAAAACGCCGTTGCAGGCCCAGCGGCAGATAAATCAAGCCCATCCCCAAGGCAGCCCAGATCATCATCCGCCCGACAGCAGGCGCCGATCGCAAAGCGCTCCAGGCAGCCAGAAGGATCACCGGCGAGAAAGCAATCAGCAAATTCCACAACGGCGGGGAGGGCGTCTGATTCTGCGCGTTCCACTGGGCGATCACCGGGTCGACGCGCGTCGTCCAGGCGTAGTAGAACAGCAAAGGCGCGCCCCCGGCGGCAATCCAGACCAGCGGGCGCCAATCGAATCGACGGGAACGCCGCCAGTCATCGAGCTCCCAGGCAAGGCGCACCGCCAAAGCGACGAGCACGCCAAACGGGCTGATTACGCTCAACAGCGCGGCGACCAGCAGCGTGTCCCACCATGGGGGAACACGCTCCTCGCCAGGGGTCAGCAAAAACACCATCAAAGCCAGCCCAAACGGAAAATGCGGGTTGGCATACATCGAGAGAAAAGGATAGGCTTCCGCCACCCAGAAGTCTACCGTAAACAGGCCGAACATCACCGCCAGCCAC
>WFTY01000377.1 GCA_015485245.1 Anaerolineales bacterium
CCGTGATATCTATCCGTTCAAACACGTAATTGGGTTCGTTGGTAAAAGGGAAGAAGGAAATATGTTCTTGCAGGCCGAGCTCCCGGGCTTTGTGCTTGAGCATCCCCTCGTCAGGACCGACACCAACGAGGATCAAATGGATGTCAGGAAAGGTGGTGTGAGCCAGCTTTCTCAGGGCTGCGAACAGGATCGTCTGACCCTTGCGCGGTTCAAAGGAGCCGAGGCAGCCCAGCACCGGGGCTGCATTGGAATGGATGGGATAGCGGCGGCGGGCGATTTCTCGCGCTGCTTCGGAGTGCTGAAATCTTTTTACGTCCGTCCCCTGATAGATCAGGCTGACCCTTTCGGGGGGAATTTTGTATGTCTCGATCAGATAGCGGCGGGTGAAATCTGTAATCGTGATGACGGAAGACCGGATGCGCTCATCGGGCAAATAGAATTCGCGTCGGTATTCTGGCACAATCGTCCCGGTTTTTGTGATCAAATGGGTGTCCAGCGCGCCTTCCCGGATGCAGCGCGCCGCGAATACGGCGCAATGGAATCCTTGCCGGGGCGGGTGAACGGTGCAAATGACCACGTCGCACTCCCGCAGCGCGTTTGTCCATATTGTGATGTTGCGCTTATCCTCCGCGACGACCGCCTCCCAGTCGTAGGTGACAATGTGCGCCTGGGTGGGGCGGCTTTGTTCGACGACCCAGCTGCCCTCCGGGGCGATCAGAGTCACGGCCTGAGCGCGAGCAAGGAAGGCTCGCACGGCTTCCGTCACCCAGATTTGCGTGCCGCCGTGGAGGAGAGTGTCCTCGATAAATCCGATGTGCATTATTCGGCTCCTGCTTCCTGATCCAGACGGTGTAGGCGCCACAACAGCTTTTTAAGGTGCGCCTTAAAGGTTTCGCGGCCGTACCTTGCCCGGACGGCTGTGCGGTTGTGCTGGCTGTACAAGGGGTTCGACTTTGGCTTGAGTAGCAATTCGCTCACTGTAGATAAAAAACCCGGCGCAAAAAACTTTTCGGGGAAGCGGAGGTAATGAATGCGAAACTTTTCTGGCAGGTGTTCGCCGACGACTTCCGCGAACACTTCTTTGGGGGAATAGCGGCTGCAAATGATGGGGATCCCGCTGGCGCTGGCCTCGATGATTGGTAAACCGCGTCCCTCCGTTGTGCTGGGGAATACAACCACGTCCGCCAGGCGGTAGATATCCTCGATGGTCAAGGGCTTGAAGCCCAACCGCGCGAAAGATGGGTGGCTTTCCTGCCCAACGGAAAAAGCGAGGAATATCCGTTCTGCAATCCTTGCTGGCAGGGTGTCAACGACGTTCTTGAAGCGCTGTAACACGCTGAGCAGGTCGGCCTTGTGTTCTCTGGGGGCCGGGCCGGTGATGTGCAAAACAAGTTGCCGCTGGGGGTTGTTTTCAAACGCCTCTCGCAACTGGCTTTTTGTCAAAAGCGCTTCGATGAGATCAAGGTTTTTGGTGATCCTTTTCCGGCCAATCACCCGGGTGGGTTGCAGGAGGATGAGTAAACCCTCTGCGCGCAGGTCTACTGTCAGGCCCGGTCGGGCGCTGATCACGCAGGGTTTTTGCTCCTCCATCCAAAGGTCGAGCGCGGCGATATGTTCGTCAACGGTGCGCGGGTGGATGATCGCGTCGCCATCTGAAAGGATGTACCCCATGCGGTTTCGGCAATCCAGGACATCTTGCTGGTCGTACGCCTCAAAGAATCGGTCGCTGACGCAGGTGGATATCTCCATCACCTTTTCTTGGGGGAAGCGGTGTTTTTGAATCAGTTTTCTCGATTGGCGGGCGTTGATGTTGACCTGTAACCAGCGTTCGCCGTTCCACGGGTAAAGCCGTCTGAACAGTTCGAAGAAGGGGCGGTTGAGGATGTTTTTGAAGAAATGGTCTCGCACGCCGGGGAGCTCGTCCGCGGTTCGCTCTGCCAGCGATTTGCCCCCTTCCCAGTAGAAATCATGGTTGATGTTGAGGACGTGCGTGCCGAGGGCTTCGGTAGCCATGATGACGCCCAGGGTCGCGGCCAGATTGCCGGGGTTCGAGGCGATGTTGACGGGGGCGAGCAAGGTGATCTGGTGTTCAACGAGCAAGCGGCCCAGGCGTTCGGCGATTGAGGCCGCTTGCTCAAAGATGTTGATCGCCAGGCGGCGGGATGCCTCGCTCCGGGCGATCAGCGTTTTTCTGAAAAGGGCGTCAAACCATACGCCGTCTCCCCACTTGTCCCAGCCATCGATCCCGTTCAAGGGGATGCGCTGCCAGTCGGGTGGGAGGATGGATGCGGTTTCCGGGGCGAAGCTTTCGCCGATCAGATAGATGGCGTGCGAGTGGGCTGAGCGATAGATGTCCTCCAGGGATTGGGCGTATTTAGCCACCTCGATGGTGACGCCGTCGATGCCGTAGCCGAAGGTGATAAAAGCCGTCCCTCGGCCAAAATGTCGCCGGTAGTCGTCGTCAACCCGGGGGCGGGTTGGATGGCCTCTTTCCTGGATGTGGGTGAGCAGGTCGTTGATCTCCTCCCAGCTGGATGGGCGCGTTTGGCGCGTCAACTCACTTAACCAACGGAGCGGACCATTGGTCGAAGGCATTGCTGTCATCGGGTTGAGCGCCTGGGCATGTTTCGTTTCATCAGTGCAAGTATAAATCACTCCTGACAGGAAAAAGGAAGAACTCCTACACTCAACATTGATAAAGCCATCAAAGATTGAGCAAGGAGTTCTTTACGAGTTCTTTACCCACGGTCACTCTTGTGTCTGGGTGTTTTTCTGTATCAGAGTGACCTGATTGAAAGGGCGGATGACGGGGCTCGAACCCGCAACATTCGCATCCACAGTGCGACGCTCTGCCATTGAGCTACATCCGCCATGGCGGGGAAAATTCTATCACGAAGCGGGTTCCTCAGCAAGCATCTGGCGGATTTTCTGTGCTGCCTCGGCGCGCGGGAGGACGATCTGCTCACGCGTGTTGAGGTCCTTGATGGCGACTTGCCCTTGGGTTTCCTCGTCCGGGCCGAGGATCAGTGCCAGGCGCGCACCGACGCGGTCGGCGTATTTGAACTGTTTGCCCAATTTGTCGGGTAGGGGGTAGCAGGCGACGTTTAGCCCGGCGGCGCGCAGCTCGCTCGCCAGCCGATACGAGGCCAGCAACAGGCTTTCGTCGAACACCGTGACCATCACGGGGGCAGGGGACGCCTCCAGGTTGTCAGGCAGGTTCCCGGTTTCTTCCAGGAGCAGGGTGATGACCACGTCGCCCATGGCGAAGCCGGTTCCCGGCAGCGGGTCGCCGCCCACATCGGCTAGCAGGTTGTCGTAGCGTCCGCCGCCAGCCACGGCTCGCCGCAGATTGCCCGTTTGTGCCCGGCCTTCGTAAACCGTACCGGTGTAGTAATCCAACCCGCGGATGATCTGGGGATTGAAATGTACATAGCTGCTCATACCCAGCGCGTCCACGGCTTCAAAGAAGCGCGCCAGCTCGTCCGATTCTTTCCACAGGTCGAGGTTTTCCAGTAAGGTGAGCAGCTTGTCGAACTGCTCTGGGGAGAGGCCCTGTTCCAGAGCGTACTCGCGCCAGGCTTCGGGGGAGAGTTTATCCCGACGGTCGATTAATCGGAAGACTGCAGGGCGTTGATTGGCCTGGATGCCGAGTTTCGCCAGTTGATCGTCCATCAGACGCCGGTTGTTGACGTGGATGCTGACCTGATCGGGCGTCAGACCGGTGGAGCGGTAGAAAGTCGCCATCACGGCGACCATTTCGGCGTCGGCCTCCGGCGTCGCCGCGCCGATCAAGTCAATATTCCACTGGAAGAACTCGCGCGAGCGCCCTTTCTGCGGGCGTTCATAGCGCCAGAAGGGGCCAAACGACCACCAGCGCAGCGGGTAGGTGAGTTGCCCCTGGCGCCGGGCGACCATGCGCATCAGGGTGGGAGTGAGTTCGGGGCGCAGGGTGATGAGTTTTCCGCTGCGGTCAGGGAAAACGAAGGATTGTTCCTTGACCAGTTCCTCGCCGGACTTGGCGGCATATAGCTCCAGGGTTTCCAGCATCGGGCCTTCATATTCCTGATAACCGAAGGCTTCGGAGACCTGGCGAGCTTTGCTATACAACCAGGTGCGGATCGCCATTTCTCGGGGATAGAAATCGCGCGTGCCTTTGACGGCTGGGATGACGTTTTTCATGCTTTCACGCTTCCGTTGGTGTGGTGTTGGATGGCTGTCTGGCGTTCCAGAAGGGACAGTAGGGGCATTCCTCGCCCTCAGGGTAGTCGATACCTTCATCGTGGGGGCAACCGATGATGCCCTCGGTCATCACCGCCTCGCGCACTTGATAAAGGCGGAAAAACTCGCCGATTTCGGCGATCACTTGTGGGTCGCTTTCCGGGCTTTCACCCCACCAGTGACGCAATTGCGGCCGGGCGTTGGGGGCGTTGATTACCGCGGCGGTGATGCGCGTGCAGGTGTGATCGTCTGGCCCATAGTACGCCAATGCGCCGAGGGGATACTCCTGACGATCTGCCAGCGCGGCGCGCAATTGGGGGGGGAGTTGACCAGGTTTGGGCATATTCGCCTCCGGGTTTGATTTTAGCATCGACCGGCAGGAGGCGCAACGCCCGCGCGGGGGTTGACACTCGCGGGTTTGATGCCATAATACAATCACGCCTGGCAGGAATCTTGCAGCCTTTTGGGCGCTGACGGACGCGAACGCCGCGTGAGGATTGCGGATTAATCAATTGGAGCAAGTGATGATGCGGAACTATCGAATTCTGGCAGTGGTGGGGGTGATTGGGTTGACGGCGTTGGCCTGCCTGGGAGGCGCTTCGGTTGCCACGCCTGTGGTTGAGCCTACGTCGGCCCTCCAGTTGGACCTGGAAGAACTGGCCCGGCAGACGGAAGTGGCTCTCAACCCGCCCACAGCCACCTTGTCGCCAACGGCAACCCTCCTGCCCCCGACCCTGACAATGGAGGCTACGGCAACTCCGCAGATCATGGTCATGGATAGCGCTCCGCAGGGGGCGACTGCCACGGCCGCGCCGACAGACGCGCGCATTGAGCTGGTATGGGGGGATCGTTACTTCGTCGTTCAGCAGGGGACGCCGGTGGAGATGCCGAACTGGGCGCATCCTGATCTGGGTTGTAACTGGATGGGTATTGGTGGACAGGTGTTTGACCTGAACGGCTCTCCGGCGTTGAACATGGTTGTGGAGGCGGGCGGCACTCTGGAGGGACAACCGGTGCTCGGCCTGACGCTGACCGGCCTGACCAGCGTGTATGGCCCTGGGGGATATGAGATCCAGCTTGCAGATCATGTAGCCGCCTCGGTGGACGAGGTCTGGGTGCAGATCAAGGATGATGCTGGCCGGGCGCTCTCGGAACCGGTGTTTCTGGATACATTTAC
>WFTY01000378.1 GCA_015485245.1 Anaerolineales bacterium
CCATTAGAGGTATCGCCACCAGACGTAGGCGCTCGCCATGGTCAGGGAAACCACCGTTGTGAACACGCCATAACCGAAAAAGCGTCTGAAGCTGATCGGATGGCCGCCTTTTTCGGCCAGGCTGGCCACAACCACGTTGGCCGCGGCGCCGACCAGAGTCAGGTTGCCACCCAGGTCAGCCCCCAGCGCCAGCGACCACCACAAAGGTTCAGCCGGCATGACCTGGCTGAGGCTCTTGACGATAGGGATCATCGTGGCCGTGTAGGGGATGTTATCCACGATGCCGGAGGCCAGCGCCGAAAACCAGATCAGCAGCATAGATGTCAGGGAAAGGTCACCGCCGGTCAGGCGCAAGGCGGCATCCGCAACCAGTTCGATCAGACCCACATCCACAATAGCCTCCACCGTGATGAACAACCCGAAGAAAAAGAACAATGTTGTCCACTCGATGTCGCGCAAGGCATTATGCGGATCGGCTTTGTTCCAGAGCATCAACAGAGTCGCTCCTGTCAGGGCGATGGTCGCGGGCTCCAGATGCAACGCGCCGTGCAGCACAAAGCCCACGGTGACCCCCAGCATCACGATCAACGATTTGCGCAACAAGACAGGATCTGTTATCAAGGCGGAGGCATCCAGGTCGTTGATATTCACGCGGGATTGCTCCTGAACAGCCAGCTCCTTCTTGAACATCAGGCGCGCCAGGCCAACAAAAACCAGCATGATCGCCAGAGAGATCGGCCCCATGTTGACAAGGAAAGTCATAAAGTCAAGATCGGCTGCGCTGCCGATCAGGATATTCGGTGGATCGCCAATTAATGTAGCCATGCCGCCGATATTGGAAGCCAGTATCTCGGCGATCAAGAAGGGCACCGGACTGACCCGCAAGGTCGAGGCGACAAACAGCGTCACCGGCGCGATCAAAACCACAATGGTGACGTTGTCCAACAACGCGGAGGCCAGTGCGGTGATCAGCGAGAGCAGAATCAACACCCGGAAGGGCTCCCCCTTCCCCAAACGGACCGCCTGGATGGCGATCCACTGAAACAGACCGGTCTCTTTCAAGACATTAGCGATGATCATCATCCCTGCAAGCAGAAAGATCACATTCCAGTCAATTGCCTGAAAGGCTTTGCTCTGAGGGATCACGAACAGGATCATCGCCAACCCACCCAAAAGAGCGGAAATGGTGCGGTGTATTTTCTCACTGACGATCAGGGCATACGTCAACAGAAAAATGCTGCCTGCCAGCCACATAGGGTTCATTTCTCCACCTCCGACGGGCCATTACCATTTTTTGTCCGGATGCACAACGAGAGCAGCTCCAACAAGTTAATATAGCCAATGACGTGGTAAAGCTCATCGACCAACGGCAATCCAGGCAGTTTGTTCTCGTGCATGCGCTGGAAGGCCTCTTTAACCGTCTCGCCGCGCTTGACCCAAACAGGCGGAGCCATCGCATCGCGCGCGGTAAGAATGCGCGTTCTATCCGCATAGGCCATTGATTTTTCCAAATCTGTAATCTCCTTGAGGAACTCCTCCGGCAAAATGTGGAAGAAAAGATCGTCTGCCAGGGCGCTCAATTCGAGCAGCCCGATCAGGCGACCATCCTCCGCGACAACCGAGGCGACATGCACACTCGGATGCGCCAGCATGGCCCGGGCGACATTGTCCAGGGGAGTCTCCCCCGAGACGATGGTGGGCTCCAGATTCAAGAGAGAATCTACAGCGTCCACCGGGGTATCGCGCAGGACAGCCCAATCAGATCTGAGCGGCAGGGGGGAGACATTTTGCGGAAGCGCCGGCGAGGCCTTGTACAGCCCCAGGGCCCTGGAAACCGGCAGCACCAACGCCACCCCACTGTTGGGGCGGTCGAAGCCGCCGACGATGCGCTCCGCCTCCGCAATAGCCTGAGCGAGCAAGTCTTCATCATCAAACACCGCGATCACCGTGCGGGTCTGCACCTCTTTTGTCTCAAAAAGATTGTGGATGGCCCCCAGGCCAACCTGACTCAGCCAGGTACGGGAGGCATGCCCCCCAGCACTCTTCAGAATGGTCGTTCCGGGAACGCCAATTTCACGCCAGACTTCCAGTAAATCTGGCAAGACCTGAGTGTCATTCAGAATTACAATCAACAGATCTGTCATTTTTGTCTTTCTCCTTCCGATCCTTATTTTTCATGAGGGGCGGAGACGCCGTTCTGACGAACCGGGTCGCCGCGGGAAATAGTACGAGAGCCCAATGTGCGCGCCGCCGATCACCAAAACAGCCAATCCGATGGCGACTGCAAGCTGGGTGGGTTGATGCAGGCTGTTGCGCGGCCAGAGCAACAAGGCCGGAAATAGCAACAAGGCAATCCGTGCGCCCGCCATCCAATAC
>WFTY01000379.1 GCA_015485245.1 Anaerolineales bacterium
GCAAAAGGCTCAAGCAAGATATCCTGTCCCAGGATGGCGGTGAGCAAAAGAGTCAGATAGAGGAAAAAGTGCCGCGCCTGCGGATTGCCAACGATTGCATCCGCCGTCTCGCGCCAGCTAAAGCGATCCTCGTGAGCCAGGTCATCGCCGCGTTTGCGCCGTTCCACACCGATGATGCCCACCAGACCCAGTATCAACGCCACCAGGCCGATATTCCTGAAAGCATCCATCAACGCCTGTGGCGAATACGGGTCTACCATGCGACTCAGGGCGATCGAGGTGATGATGATGCTGACGATCATCATAAACCACATCACGGCGATCGTCTTTCCACGCTCATTACCCGAAATTTCGGAGGCCAATGACAAATACGACACAGCCGCCAGGTTGTACCCCATCCCCCAGGCGCCAAAAGAGAGCACCCCGAGGATAACCCCGCGCCCGATGTTTTCACTTAATGCAAAAGCCGTGTAGGGGGATAGCACAACGCCCGCCACGCACATCGCCAATCCCAGGAGGATGAACGGGGTACGCTGAAACCCCCATAAACGGTGACGATCTGCATAGGCACCGATGGTAACCTGAATAGGAGAGATCAAATACGGCAAAGAGGCCAGCACCGCAACCAGCGTGGCCGAAAGCGCCAACTCCTTAATCATCACGCGGTTCAACGTGCTGTTGATGGGGAGCAGCGTGATGGTCAAGGCGACGTGGACCAGACCCAGTTGAATTCTTCGTCGAAGCATTCAGCATCCTTTTCCAACCCAACCTGACTTCCAGGCGGCGGTGATTCTCTAACCCCTACAATCTACTATGGAAGAACAGGGATGCCAATGTAGGTTTTGACAGGTTTCCTATGGAAAACTATTAAAACCCTCTCACACAACCAGAAGCGCTGCGGGGAGATTCGCACACGCCTTTACAAATGGCCTAAGAACCTACCGGGAATTGCGCCGTTGGTTGAGTTGATCGAAACACCCCTTCGCCGATTTCAAGAGTCTCAACCGCGCCTTTCTGAATTGACAGATAGATCCCACATCATTGATATCTGCGTTGTTGCGAAGCAAAACAAAATCCCCCTGAAACGCATGAAAAATCTTAATCAGCCGCGAGCAATCGCTCACGACGGGCGCGCCCCCAAAGCGTCAATGCTGCCAACAGATATGTTATTCGCTGTAATACGCCTCGTCGGGGAGCAAGGAGTATCCCAACGCTTGCGCTTCCAGGCGGGCTTCTTCTTCATAGAAATCCCCGCCTGCCGCCAGCCAGTTATCGGCGCTGGCGCCCGTGGATGGATCAATCAAATTTTCGGGATAGTTGTGGTACTTGCGCACCAGATAGTCGAGGGCTTCGCGATAAACATCGTCAATGCTGCGACCGCGAACGATAAATGTCGTTGGCATTACCATACTCCTGCAAAAAGATCATTGCACAGAAGCAACAACACGCTTCCATAGCGGGCGATTGTATCAGATTTCGTTTGAAGAGCAAGTTAGAATTTGTTAAGGGCTATCATCATGACATAGCAGTCAGCGGGGGGATCAAGATAACACACTCGCACTGAGAGGGGAGAACGCCATCATCATAACAAGAACACATGTTCTGGTCAAGAGCAAAAACCTTAAAGTTTTCGCCGACTTCATTGACTTTTCGTCATGCAACTCCTACACTTTAACCATGCTTGCGTGCGTGCATTCCTGTGCGGTCGTCGGCCTGGAAGGGGTTGTCGTCCAGGTTGAAGTCGACACCCGCCGGGGCCTGCCGAAAACAACCATCGTTGGTCTGCCAGATGCTGCTGTGCAGGAAAGCCGCGAACGCGTAGAGGCGGCGATCAAAAATTCCGGGTTTGAGTTTCCTCGCCAGCGCGTGACGGTCAACCTGGCGCCCGCCTCCGTTCGCAAAGCCGGCCCGGCTTACGACCTCCCCATCGCCATGGGCATCCTGATTGCCACCCGTCAGCTGCCCGCCGATTCACTGGAAAACGCTCTGGTGGTGGGCGAACTATCCCTGGATGGAAGCGTACGCCACGTCCGCGGAGTGCTGCCCATGGCCGCTCTCGCCCGCGCCGAGGGATTTAAAAAAATCCTCGTCCCGGCAGCAGACGCCCCCGAAGCAGCACTCATCCCCGACATCGAAGTTATCCCGGTGCCCTCGCTGACGAAGCTGGTAGAAAATTTAACCACCAGCGCGCCGCTGCAACCGCTTCCCCTTGATGACATCTGCTACGCCAAGGCACCGCCAGCCACCGATTTTCAAGAAATCAAAGGGCAGGAGCACGTCAAGCGCGCCCTGGAAGTCGCCGCCGCGGGAGCACACAATGTGCTGATGATCGGCCCACCAGGAGCGGGGAAAACCCTGCTGGCGCGCGCCCTACCCGGCATTCTGCCACAGATGACCATCGACGAGGCGCTGGACGTCACCCGGATCTACTCGATCGCCGACCAGCTCCCGCCGGATGTCCCCCTGATCCAACAGCGTCCCTTTCGCGCCCCCCACCACACCATTTCACATGCCGGACTGGTGGGGGGCGGCAACTGGCCCACGCCGGGGGAAATTTCGCTGGCGCATCGCGGCGTGCTCTTTCTCGACGAGTTCCCTGAATTCGGCAGCCGGGTGTTGGAGGTAATGCGCCAACCGCTGGAGGACAAACAAGTGACCATCAGCAGAGCGCAGGGATCGCTGACGTTTCCGGCAAACTTCCAGCTCGTCGCCGCGATGAACCCCTGCCCCTGTGGGTACTACGGCGATCCCACGCGAGAATGCACCTGCTCGAACGCGCTCATCACGCGCTATCAGAAGCGCATCTCCGGCCCGCTGCTCGACCGGATTGACATCCACATCGAGGTGCCGCGCGTGGACTACGAGAAGCTCTCCAGCGACCGCCTGGGAGAACCATCAACGGCCATTCGCGCTCGCGTCGAAGCCGCCCGTCAGATGCAACGGGAGCGCTTCGCGGGGACAGCTATCGCCGCCAACGCAGATATGCGTCCAGCCGAGATTCGCCAGTTCTGCCGCCTGGATAGCACCGGAAAAACACTCCTGCGCAGCGCAATGAGCCAGTTGCAGCTCTCAGCGCGGGCCTACCACCGGGTACTCAAGCTGGCGCGCACCATCGCTGATTTAGCGGGGGAAGAGGCTATCGCGCCCGCCCACCTGGCGGAGGCGCTGCAATACCGCCCCAAACGGGAAACGCCCTGAGCAGACAACACAACCGATCAGCCAGGAAAACGGCCCTGGCGCAGGCGCCATTGACGCAAGCTGATCGCCAGCCACACCAGCACACCAATGGCGAGCAACCAGGGCGCGGCCTGCTTCACCAAAGCGCTGATTTGTTGCCACTCGTGCCCCAGAAAGTACCCAGCGCTGATGAGCAACGTGCACCAGATATAGGAGCCGATCAACGTGTAAAGCGCGAATTTGCCATACGGCATTCGCGCCAGCCCCGCGGGGATGTTAATCAAGGTGCGCACACCAGGGATCATACGCCCAAAAAGAACGACGCCGCCACCCCAGCGCTGGAACTGCCGCTCAGCGCGTTCGATATGCTGCGCATCAATTCGAAACCAGCGCGCCATACGATCCACCACCAGCCTGCCCCCCAGATTGGCCGCCCAGTAAGTAAGGGAGGCGCCGCCAGTGCTCGCCAGCGCAGCAATCGCGCCTCCCCAAAAGACGTTGACAAAAGGGGCATCATGGGCTGCCAACAGCATCCAACCGGCCAGCCCCATAATGACCTCGCTGGGAATGATTCCGGTGGCGTTCTCGAACACCAGCAAGCCAGCCACGCCCAACCAGCCAATCTGATCGAAGATGACTTGCAAGTTTGCCACGATGAAGACTTCAAGCGTATCAATCATCTTTCGCCACCATTAGAGATATCGCCACCAGACGTAGGCGCTCGCCATGGTCAGGGAAACCACCGTTGTGAACACGCCATAACCGAAAAAGCGTCTGAAGCTGATCGGATGGCCGCCTTTTTCGGCCAGGCTGGCCACAACCACGTTGGCCGCGGCACCGACCAGCGTCAGGTTGCCGCCCAGGTCAGCCCCCAGCGCCAGCGACCACCACAAAGGTTCAGCCGGCATGACCTGGCTGAGGCTCTTGACGATAGGGATCATCGTGGCCGTGTAGGGGATGTTATCCACGATGCCGGAGGTCAGCGCCGAAAAC
>WFTY01000380.1 GCA_015485245.1 Anaerolineales bacterium
CCTTTGATGACAATCACCAGGTCGTCCGCCAGCGCGGCCTGGGCCTCGGGCACCAGCAACCCGCTTCGCGCCAGCACGTCCTTATTGGCATCGGTGCCCATCACCACGCCCACGTCAATCACACCCGGTTGGTCAGCCAAAACACCCTGCAATTGCATCAAGAAGGCGGAATCGTAATACGCCCCCGAGCGAATCTCAACAGCAATTTCAGCCATGCTTACTCCTTGTCTCAAAATGGGTACTTTATCACACCACGCCGCGCTGGCGATAGCGTTCTACTTGTTGCGAGTCGCAGCCGAGAATCTGCTCCAGAATCTCGGCGGTGTGCTCACCCAAACGGGGCGGCGGTCGCCGGATAGCCGCCGGTGTCGCCGAGAGTTTGTACGGGAAACCGGGGACGCGCACCTTCCCAGCCGTGGGATGCTCCACCGGAACGGCAAACTGGCGGTCATCAGCCTGGGGGTGTGCGAACACATCGGGGATGGCGTTAATGGGGCCACAAGGCAGGCCGCCTTTCCGCAGCTGCGATAGCCACGCCTCTGCCGGGCGGGTGGCGAAAATACGGTTCAGCTCAACCTCCAACGCCTCGCGGTTCGCCAGGCGGTCGCCGTTGGTGGCAAAGCGCGGGTCGTTCTTCAACGCCGGTTGCCCGAGAACGTCGCACAACAACCCCCATTGCCGCTCGTTGGCCGCGCCGAGAACAAACCAGCGATCCTGGGCGCGAAAAGCACCATACGGCGCGATGTTGGGATGCGCGTTGCCCAGGCGCGGCGGCTTGACGCCCCCCACCAGATAATTCGAGGCCACGTTCGCTAGCAACGCCACGCTGGTATCCAAAAGCGAGATGTCCACCAGTTGCCCCTCTCCGCTGCGATCGCGCGCCCGCAAAGCAGCTAGAATAGCGCTGGCAGCGAACATGCCAGTCGTGATGTCAATAATCGGAATGCCCACGCGCGAAGGCGGCCCTTCCACCGGGCCGGTGATACTCATCAATCCCCCTTCTGCCTGCAAAACAGCGTCGTACCCCGGACGGCTGGCATAAGGGCCGGTGCGCCCATAACCGCTGATGGAACAATACACCAGTCGGGGGTTGACCGCTTTTAAATCCTCGTAGCCCAACCCCATCGCATCCAGCACGCCGGTGCGAAAATTCTCCACAAACACATCGGCCTCAGCAACCAGTCGGCGGACGATCTCCTGCCCCTCGGGGGATTTTAAATTGACGGTCAGACTGCGCTTATTTCGATTGGCGGCAAGAAAATACGCCGATTCCCCTGCATAACCCGCATAAGGCTCTCCCACAAAGGGCGGGCCCCAGCCGCGGCTTTCATCCCCCTTGCCGGGGCGCTCTACTTTAATCACGTCCGCACCCAGATCCCCCAGCATCATGGTGCAAAACGGACCCGCCAGGGCGCGGGTCAGATCCAATACCCGGACGTCGCTCAATGCCTGCATCAATGCGCCTCCACCAACGCTAGTATCCGGCTTACGGGATTCATCATCTCAATTGTCAATCAGGGGGAGGCGCCGCCCACTCTCCAGCTGTCAGGCTCCGCCTCGGAATGTTATTATACATCAATGCGCACACCCCATTATAATCCACACAAACAATTACACAAGACCCGAACGGGATGAATCCAGCAAACTCCCCCGCTTCCATCCAGAGCACTTTTATCGGTTCCGCAGCGCAGCAAATTTTGCGCCCGACCGGCGCGCTGCGCATCGCGGGGACGACCTCGCGCGGCGTCTTCCTGCAATGCGCGCCCCGGCAGGTTATCTTCCTTTCGACGGAGCGCTATCGCGGCCCGCTGACACTCAACCTGGCCTCCCGGCAGGCTGCCGAACTCAAGCGCCTGACGCCAGAAACCTCAGGGGTTCACACGCCCGAGGGGATTCTATTCCCTGGCGTCAGCCTGCAAATTGACCTGCGCCGGGCGCAGGTTTGGCGCCCCACTCCGCCCATCGCGGCCTCGCCCACACCGCAGCCCGGCTTCGCCCTCCAGGCCTACCAGCGCAAACCCAAACGCGGGTTCGCTCCTCTCATCCCCGCAATACTCGCGCGCCAGGCCGAAAACCGGCACCCACAGGAAGACGTCATCCTGGCAATGCGCGCCGCCCTCCACAAAGGGCATTGGGAACAAATCCCCCTCCTGGCCGAAGCGCTAATCGGCTACGGCGGGGGCCTCACCCCTTCGGGCGACGACCTCCTCCTCGGGATGTTGCTTGCCCTCCACCGCTGGGGCGATGCCCTGGGGCTGAAAACCGACCTGAGTAAACTAAAAGCCGATCTCGCCTTCCTGGCGCAGACGCGCACCACGGCGATCAGCGCCGGGCTGATCGCCTGCGCCGGCGACGGACTGTCCGACGAACGCCTGATCCGCGCCCTGGACGCCCTGATGGGCGTCCTTCCCCCCAGCGAAAAAATACTGGACGAACTCCTCGGCTGGGGAAACTCCTCCGGCCTGGACGCGCTAACTGGCATGTTACTCACCCTTCCCACGGCGCCATATTCGCGACTTTGAGAAAGCCATGTAACCCCGCCCCTGCCCCCTTCCACGATCTTGTGATAGACTTTACACGCAATCATAAAAAGGCACAAAACCCATGCGCATCATTCGATATCAAACCCCCAACGGTGAAGCCGCTTACGGCTGGGTGCTCGAAGACCAGGCCGGGCCGATTGACGGCGATATTTTCGGAGCCTACCAGCGAGGCGAATTGCGCTTCCCGCTCAACGAGTTGCAACTGTTGGCGCCGGTGCAACCAGGCAAAATCATCTGCGTTGGCCGCAACTACGCCGCCCACGCCGCCGAACACCAGGCCGAGGTGCCGCAGGTGCCTCTCATCTTTCTCAAACCCCCCTCCGCCGTGATTGCGCCGGGCGAAGCCATCATGCTGCCGCCGCAATCCAAACAGGTGGAACACGAGGCGGAGCTAGCCGTGGTCATCGGCAAACGCGGCCGTTGGATCGCCCCCGAGGAAGCCAAAGACCACATCCTGGGCTACACCGCCGCCAACGACGTCACCGCCCGCGATCTGCAAATGAGCGACGGTCAGTGGACGCGCGGCAAAGGTTTCGACACCTTCTGCCCGCTGGGGCCGTGGATCGAGACTGCGCTTGACCCCACTGATGTGCTGATCACCTGCCACGTCAACGACGAGATGCGCCAGATGGCATCCACTCGCGATATGGTTTTCGCCATCCCGCAACTGATCGCCTTTATCTCTTCCGTGATGACCCTGGAACCCGGCGACCTGATCCTCACCGGCACGCCGGCCGGCGTCAGTCCGCTCAACCCCGGGGATGAAGTGCGCGTGCACATCGAGGGGATCGGCGAGCTGGCCAACCCGGTCATCGCCGCAGAGCGCGCCTGACCGCGAGGTAAACCCACATGCCCGTAAACCTGGACGTCCGCACCGGCGTACTCACCGCCACTATCGTGCTCGGTTTGCTGGCCCTGCTCAGCCTGTGGAGCGGGGTGCGGTCGATCGCGCGGGCGCGCAGCATCCCGTATTTTCGCATGCGCCGCGATGGGATGGTGCGCGGCTGGCGGCGCGTGTTCTTCTTTGTGGTGTTAGGCGCACTGGCTTACGCGGCCAATGGCTACGCCGAACCGGTGGCTTATAGCTTCTATCCACCCTCCGCGACGCCAACCTTCACCGTCACCGTCAGCC
>WFTY01000381.1 GCA_015485245.1 Anaerolineales bacterium
GCGTAACAGGGCGACGAAGTGCCCTTCACCGGGGGCGCGATGCGGCCACAAGCGCACTGCGCGCGCCAGACTTGTGTCGGAGGAAGCGACCCAGTCGGGGCGACCGGGTGAAAAACCAGGGTGTTGCGGCGCGGCGATCAGTTCATAGTCGGGGTGGGTGTCCAAAAAATGAGCCAGCGTGCCCTCGTCCTCCTCCGGGGCGAAGGTGCAGGTGGCGTACACCAATCTGCCACCGGGGCGTACCAGCCGGGCCGCGTCGTTCAGGATGGCTTGCTGGCGCGTGGAGCAGCTTTCCACCAGCTTGTGCGACCACTCGTGGCGAGCAGATGGGTCTTTGCGGAACATACCCTCGCCGGAGCAGGGGGCGTCTACCAGCACGCGGTCGAAGAATGCTCCGAAGTGTTCCGCCAGCCGCGGCGGCGTTTCGTTGAGCACAATCACGTTGCTTGCTCCCCAGCGTTCCACGTTCTTCGCCAGCGTTTGCACGCGGCGGGAGTGTAGATCGTTGGCGACCAACAGCCCTTCGCCCTGCATCAGGGCAGCCAGGTGGGTGGTTTTGCCGCCGGGTGCCGCGGCCAGGTCGAGGACGCGCTCGCCAGGGCGCGGGGCGCACAGTTCAGCCACGGCCATGGCGGCGGGGTCTTGCAGGTAGTACAGTCCGGCGGTGTGGTAGGGGTGTTTGCCAGGGCGCGCTTGCGGCGGCAGAGTGAACCCCGCGGGAACCCAGGGAATGGAGTGGAGGGGGAAGGGGGCGATCTGCCGGAAAGCCTCCGGCGAGAGTTTCAGCGTGTTGACGCGCAGCCCGATGTTGGGCGGCTGTTCATAGCTCGCCAGGAAGGCGGGGAACTCATCTCCCAGCAGCGCCTGCATACGGGTGAGGTAAAGCGGTGGAAGATCCATCAACCGCGTGGCAACCTCAGGGGATCACGAAGGTGGCGGTGGCCTGATCCACGATCATGCGCTCCGGGCGAATGGGCGTTTCTTCGTCGTCATCGGCCTCGGGGATGCCGGTGAGGTAGAAGATCTCGGCGGCGACGGTGTAATCCCCGCTCAGCTCGGCGGCGCGCAGGTGCAGGTTGATCTCCATTTTTGGGGTCATCGCCTCGATGATGTTGGCGCTGGCGACGGGGATGCCCTCCGCATTGGTGATGCGGACTTCTCCGCTGGGGCGCTTGAGAAAGGGTGTGACCTCAAGGTAGACTTTCACCCGGCGGCCATCCGGCCAGGGGTCGGCGCTCAGTTCGCGGATGCGGACTTCCTCCGGGGGGACGGGGGCGTCGCTGGGGTCAGTGAAAAAGATATCCATGGGGGAATTGTAACGCGCGGCAGCTTGCTTGGGAAGCAAAGCTTAAATCTCCCAGGCGTAGTGCACCAGGAAAGCGACGTAGGGTTTGCCCTGCACATATTCGATGCCCACTGCCCAGGTGCCCCAGTTGAACTCATCGCCTGGGGCGGCGGCGCGATAGAGGGCAACATAATTTACGTTGGCGTATTCAAACGGCCAGGTTTTCATCCCTGCTGAAGCGCCGCTGCCGTTTTCCAGGTCGTTGCAGTGGCGGGTGGGCGCGCCGTTGAGCACGTCATCGAGCAGGGGGAGCACCTCGGCGGCGAAGCTGCCTTGAATCGGCAGGCCGCTGCCATCCTGAACGCCCCAGGTGTAGCTGCTGGTATCGTTGAACAGGTTGGTCAGTTGCGCCTGGCCGCGGAAATTGACCTCTGGGTTCCACCAGTTGAGGCGGATGGTTAGCCCATGGGCGGGACTGACCAGCGCGGCGAGCGCGCTGCCATCGCGCGCCGTCACCGCCTGGGCGAACTGGTTGAGCAGCGCGTTCACACGGCCATCGGCGCAGAAGACCTGCGCGGGGACCACTTCGGTGAGGTACCAGGCGTTGGCCCAGCCGGTCGTCCCCGCGGGGGTAGTGATCTCCCGCCAGAGCGTCGCGCCGATGGACTTCTTTGCCCCGGTGGGCAGGATGCCGGTGGCGTGGGGGGCGAGGGTGTCTACAACCGGGTTGTTCGCCCCCGCAGCCGAACGCACAT
>WFTY01000382.1 GCA_015485245.1 Anaerolineales bacterium
CCCTTAGCGATGGCTGACACTTTGCCCAGTTCGCGGGTGAAGATCGTCAGCAAGCGGTCGGCTTCTCCCCAGTCCTTGTGACGCAGGATGATCCCCTCAACGCGCAGGGAGCGCGATTTTTCTTTCATCGCCACTATCGCAGGTAAATCGGATTGGAGAAAATCCAGCCGCGGCGCTTGCCCAGGAAGGGCAGGTAAATTTCCACGCGATACACCCCGGGCTGACTGGTGATGTGGGTGCAGGTTTCGCGATCTTCCCAGGTCTGGATTACCTGACCGTCTTTGAGCAGGCGGCATTCCGCCTTTTGGGGCAGACGGATTTGCAGAGTCACGCCGCCGTCGGTGGAGATTTCGTCGCCCATCCAGGCCATTTTCCCCAGCCCACGGGCGGTGAAGCGGAAGCCGCGCGTTGGGGCGGGCAGGTCGTAGCCGATGAAGGCGTGCCCGGCGCGCAGGGCTTCCAGTACAGCGCGGCGGTCCTCCGCGAGGTCGCCGCTCAACGGCTCGGGAGTGAGGATGTGCGTGTTGATCGCCCGAAAGTGAAATTCATAGGGGAAAAGTGTACGGCGCAACGGTCCCAGGCGGCCGATTAAGGCATGGGCATCGGAGCCGCCGATAGCGACCACGCGCTTGCCGCGGTTGAGCAGTTTGTCCCAGCGTTGGAGCACTTCGGGGAACGGCCCGTGCGCCATCGCAGCCGGGGTAAAGGCGTAGTAAATCGCCGCCAGTTTGCCGCTGAGCAGCGATTTGAATTCGGACATGGCGTTCCAGAGTTCAATGCCGGTGTAGCCGTGCACTTCCCAGTTTACCCAGGAGAGGTCGTCCTCGCCGAAGGCGGGGGCGGCCGGGTCCAGCGGATGGGCGATGAACGCCAGCCCGCCAGCAGCCCGCACACTGTCAATGAGTTGTTGGGGGTTTTTGGCAAGCGGCCCCATCGCTCGCTGGGTGCCAAAAACCAGGAGATGGTTTTTCTGCGGTTTGCGCGTCTGGTCGTGAACTTCTTCGCCAATCAGCAGCAGCACGCGCCGCTTGCCGTCTTCGTAGTATCCCTCCGGCCCCTGAACCCAGACGTTGTGGTCGGTGATGATGACTGCATCCAGGCCGGCGCGCAGGGCGGCCTGCGCGATTTCGGCGTGAGTGGCGTGCCCGTCGGAATAGATGGTGTGCATGTGCAGGTTGACGAGGTATTCGTTCATGTTTGACGTAACTGGTAGTGAACGGTATAATCCAGCCCTGCTAAAAAGGGTCAGGAATGCCCTTTATCCTCAACAGGAGGTTCGCGAGTGGAAACCTATCTCGATATCGCTTTGATTATAACGTCAATTGCCTTGATCGCCAGCGTGATCTTGCAGAGTAAGGGCGCGGGGCTGGGCGGATTGACCGGCGCCGATACCGGCGGCATTTTCACCGCCCGCCGCGGTGTGGAAAAATTGCTCTTTCGTGTGACGATCGTGTTGAGCTTTTTGTTCTTCATCCTGGCAATTATGTCGGTGATCGTCACCGGGTAATTCAAATTTTCCAGGGCGCCAGGGTTCAGGCAGCCGGGCCAAACGCCGCGGTTGCAGCCGAATGCCTGTGCGCCTTTTTTCTTGTCTGAGATCCTTTATGAAGCGATTACGCTGGCAGCTACTCATCGTCGTTCTGGCGCTGGTGGCAATTGGCATTCTTCTGATCGGTCAGCAGCCGGTCGCGGTGCAGCCGCTTCCGCCGGAGCCTGTCGCCGGCGGGGTATATACCGAAGGGGTGATCGGCTCGCTTTCGCGCCTTAACCCGGTGCTGGCGTTCTATAACGCTCCCGATCGTGACGTGAACCGCTTGCTCTATAGCAGCCTGATCCGTTTTGATGATCGCGGCCTGCCCCTCCCGGATTTGGGTGAATCCTGGGGAATTTCGCGTGACGGCACGGTATACAATTTCTCTTTGCGCAGCGACGTGCAGTGGCACGATGGAGAGCCGGTGACGGCCCGTGATGTGGCCTTCACCATCAGTCTGATGCAAAACCCGGCCATGCCTGTGCCGGAGGATTTGCGCGAGTTCTGGGCCGCGATTGAGGTGAATGTGCTGGACGCCCAGACGCTGCAATTCCGCCTCCCCGAACCGTTTGCCCCGTTCTTGGATTATCTGACCTTTGGGGTCTTACCGGCGCACTTGTTGGAGGGCCTGACCCCGGAAGAGTTTATCAACGCCCCCTTTAACCTGCAACCGGTAGGTAGCGGCCCGTTTCGCCTTGACCAGTTGATCGTTGAGAACGACCAGATCATCGGTGTGTCGTTGACGGCCAATGAGAGCTACTTCGCCGGTCGCCCGTTCATCGACCAGATCGTCTTTCGTTACTATCCAGACGCTCCCTCCGCGATGGCGGCGTATCAGGCGGGTGAGGTGCAGGGGATCAGTCAGATCAGCAACGATATCCTCCCCGCGGCGCTGGCCGAGCCAGAGCTAAATCTGTATACCAGTCGCTTGCCGCAACTTACTCTGGTGTTGTTTAACCTGGATAACCCCCAACTGCCCTTTTTTACGGATGTTGCCATCCGCCGCGCTTTGTTGCTGGGCTTGAACCGCCAGTGGATGGTGGATCGCGTGCTTGCCGGACAGGCGGCCATCGCCGATGGCCCGATTTTTCCCAACACCTGGGCGTATTACGAAGGTATGCCGCGCCTTCCTTATGATCCGCAACAGGCGATTGACTTTATTCGCGAGGCGGGTTACACCATCCCCGCGGAAGGCGGGGATGTGCGCGCCAACGAAGAAGGGGTATTCTTCGCCTTTACATTGCTGTATCCCGAGGGCGAGCCGTACGCCTCGCTGGCGCAGGTGATCCGCGAAAACTGGAAAGCGCTGGGGGTGGAGGTCACGCTGCAGGCGGTTCCGTATGATGAGTTAATCAACACCTACCTGGAGCGGCGCGATTACGAAGCCGCGCTGGTGGACCTGGCCCTTTTTCAGTCCCCCGATCCGGACCCTTACCCCTTCTGGCACCAGACGCAGGCCACCGGTGGTCAAAACTATGCTCAGTGGGATGATCGCCAGGCAAGTGAATATCTGGAGCAGGCGCGCATCACGGTGGACCCCGCTGAACGCACCCGCCTTTATCGCAACTTCCAGGTGCGCTTTGCCAATGAATTGCCTGCTCTCCCCCTGTTTTACCCCATGTATACCTATGGTGTTGACGCGGTGGTTAAAGGGGTGCGCATTGGCCCCTTGTTCGACACGCCCGACCGCTTCAACACGATCACGGAATGGTATTTGTTTGCGGAACGGGTGAGTGGTTTGGAGCAGGCTCCTTCCCCCACGCCATAAGGGGATCCTGAAGGCGAAAACAGAGAGGCCAGGCTTTTTGGGTTTCAGCAAAAGCCTGGCCTCTTCGCGCTAAGGTGCGCTGAATAGCGCGTCCTCAACTTCGAGCAGCCGCCGGGCGAGCACGTCGAGATCGGATGCCGCGGCGTAGGCATCGGCATCCAGCTCTTCGATGACCAGGGAGAGGCGTTGTTGCAGGGAGGTGGCGACCTCTTGTTGATCGGCAGGCAGCAGGGAGGCCATCTTTTCGAGCGTTTTGCTGGTTTGTTCCAGCGTCAGGCGCGCCCGCGCCGGGTCGTCCCCGGCAAGCGCCAGCAGGGCGTTGGCGACATCCAGGCGGGCGTTGAGGATGGCGATGCGAAGCTCATAGTCGCTTTGGACGGCGAGGAGCTGCTCATTTTCCACAGAGAGAGCGTCGTTTTGGGCGCGAACGCTTTCCAGTTCGGTGATCTGGTTTTCCAGCCCGGCGATTTGCGCCTGGGCATTCTCCAGTTCCCCTTGGAGTTCCCGCGCCTGCTGTTTGGCGCTGGTGACGGCGGGCTGGTAGACGGTGTACAACGCCGCGGCGAAACCGATCCCGAAGACAATCAGCAGGCTCAACAGGCCGCGTAGCAGGCGGCGGAAGAAGCGGCGGGCCTTGCTTTC
>WFTY01000383.1 GCA_015485245.1 Anaerolineales bacterium
CATTGGCGCAGACGGAGCATCGGGTGGGGTATCTGCGGCTGGAACGGGGGGCGCACCAGCTTGAAGATCGCCCTCTGCCCCCGGAGATTGAGCAGATTCCCTGGGCGGGTGGGCGTTCCCCGGCGCGCTGGCAGGATGGCCTGCGACTGCTCGGTGGGTTGAAAAGGGTGATCCGCGCGTTCAAGCCGGATCTCATCCAGGCGGGCCCGGTGCAGCGCTCTGCTTTCCTGGTCGCGTTGAGCGGTTTTCACCCGCTGGTTACCATGTCCTGGGGCTACGATTTGCTGATGGATGTACACCGCGGTCGCGCCTGGGAGGGGGCTACCCGTTTTACCTTGAAGCGTAGCGACGCCCTGGTGGGTGATTGCGAAACCATCCGGGGGCTGGCTGTTCGCTATGGTGTGCCTCCGGATCGGATTGTGACCTTTCCCTGGGGAGCGAACATCCGCAAGTACACGCCGTTGCCACCGGGGCAAATCTCGTCGTTGCGGGAGCGCCTGGGTTGGGGCGAGGAGACGTTTGTCTTGCTCTCCACGCGCGGTTGGGCGCCGATCTACGGTGTGGAAGACCTGGCGCGCGCCTTTGTGCGCGCTGCTCATCAGCGCCCTGAACTGCGCCTGTTGATGCTGGGCAACGGCCCTTTGGCTCCAGTGATCCGGCGGATCTTCAAAAACGGCGGCGTGGAAAATCGGGTGCATTTCCCTGGTCAGGTTTCACAGGCCAGGCTGGTGGAGTACTATCGCGCTGCCGATCTGTACATCAGCACCTCGCACAGCGATGGCACCTCGATCTCGCTGCTCGAAGCCCTGGCCTGCGGCCTACCCGTGTTGTTGAGCGACATCCCCGGCAACCGTGAGTGGGTGGTACGGCCTGGCGAGGTGGGCTGGCTGTTTCGCGATGGTGATGTCGCCGCCTTGACCGCTGGAATCCTGCATGCGCTTGACGCTCGTTCGCAGTTCCCCGCCATGCGCCGCGCCGCCCGTCAACTGGCTGAATCCCGCGCCGACTGGGAGAAAAACTTTCTCCGGCTTTTTGATGCTTTCCAGATCGCTTTGGATGCGAGCAAACCAAAGGAGTGAGACATGCTGACGTTTGATGACCTGACTGGCGAATTCCGCGCCTTGGGTGTGGAGCAGGGGGACACCCTGCTTGTACATTCCTCCTACAAATCCTTTGGCGGCGTGGAGGGCGGTCCGCAGACGGTGATTGACGCCTTGCTGGACGTGCTTGGCGAGGAAGGCACGTTGATTATGCCCACCTTCAACTTCGATTTCTGTAAAGGAAAACCCTGGGATGTGCGCAGCACGCCCTCGCATATGGGCATCCTCACCGAGTTGGTGCGTCAGGATCCGCGGAGCAAGCGCGTCTTCCACCCGATCTACTCTTTCGCCATTCTTGGAAAACACGCCGATTTCCTCACCCGCGAGCGTTACAAGAGCAGTTACGGAGCGAATTCGGTTTTTGCCAAGCTGCGACAGTTGGATGGCAAGATCATGGTGATTGGGCTGCGCTACAACGACAGCATGACCTTCTTCCATCACGTTGAGGAGATGGAGGGGGTGGATTACCGTTACATGAAGGAATTTACCGGTTTGGTGACGGATGAAGATGGCAACACTTATGAGGACACATTTACCATGCTGGTGCGCGATATCGAACGCGGAGTGCATACCATGGTAGACCCGATGGGCGCGTTGATGGAGGAGGCTGGCATGATCACCGTGCGCCAGATCGGCGCGGCCAAAGTCAGTCTGATGAAAGCCAACGAAGTTTATGAATTTACCGCCCGTGAAATGCGTCGCGACCCCCATCTGCTCTACAAGATTAGCGAGGCGTGAAAAGGTAACCGGGCGACTCGTTACCTGTTCACCGCTCACCCAGTGCTCTGTCTCCCATGCAACTGAAACCCCTCCTCAAAAAACTCTACCCTCTTCACCGCACACTGGCCTCCGATGAGATGGATGAAGCTTTGCGCGTTGTCGGCGAGACCATGCCTGCTGCAGCCGCCTACGCAGTGGAGACCTACCGCCCCGGCGATCCGGTGTGGACGTGGCGCGTCCCGGAGCGGTATGTGGTGCACGAAGCCTATTTGGAAACCGAGGACGGCCGACGGGTGGTGGACTTTGCCGATAATCCCCTGCATCTTGTTTCCTATTCATTGCCGGTAGATGCCTGGATCACTTGGGAGGAGCTGGAACCGCATTTATATTACAACGAAGAGCGTCCCTGGGCGACCCCCTGGATTTTTAAGTACTATCAGCGCGACTGGGGATTTTGCCTGCCCAAGGAGTTGTTTGAAGACCTGCCGCGGGATGTGCGCTATCGAGTGGTCATCCGTTCCGAATTTTTGACCGACCCCGAAGCGGGCGGCTTTCGGGTTGGGGTGGGGGTGCTGAATCCCGAGGGCGGGCCTGTTCCCCAGGCGGGGGAGATGTTGATCTCCGCGCACCTTTGTCATCCCATGCAGGCCAATGATGATGCCGCCGGGGTCGTCACCGCGGTGGAAGTCGCTCACCGCCTGGCAGCCAGGCCTCTCCCGTCCGGGTCAATGTCCGTGCGTTTTTGGTTTGGGCCGGAGACCATCGGCACGATTGCTTATCTGGCGCACAACGAAGCCTTGATCCCGATGCTCAGAGGGGGCATCTTCGTCGAGATGACCGGCAACCAGGGGCCGCTGGCCTGGCATCACACCCGCCAGCACGACCACCTGCTGGATCGGGTGACGGCGCACGTGCTGAGCAACCGCGAGCACGTGGAGCGCAACTTCGCCGATTTTCCGCCTAACGACGAGCGCGTTATCAACGGGCCGGGAGTCAACGTGCCTTGCATTTCGATCAACCGCTGGCCGTATTCTGAATACCATACCAGCGACGATAACCCCGATATTATTCACGAGGCTATGCTCCAGGGCGCGGCGGATGTGATAGAGGAGATCGTCCGCATCTACGCCAGCAACTATATCCCGCGGCGAACCTTCCGCGGCCCGTTGTTCCTCTCCGGGCATGGCTTGTGGGTGGATTGGCGCGAGAACTTTGATCTCAACCGCGCTCTGGAAAAGATCATGATGCGCATGGAAGGCCAGCATTCTATTTTTGATATCGCTCAGGAAGTCAACCTGGATTACTGGACAGTGCGCGACTACGTGGAAAAATTCCGCGCCCAAGGCTTTGTGAAAGCCCTTCCTGTGCCCAGCGAAGCGCCATCTCGTTGACCTCTGACATAGTTCAACCCCTTTCCTCAAGCTCTTGACACCTAAACACATGCCTCACAAAAACGTCATCATCCAGGCGCGCATGTCTTCATCCCGACTGCCGGGCAAAGTATTGCGTGAGATTGCAGGCCGCCCGATGCTGGGTTGGGTGGTGGAGCGCGCCCGCCGCGCTCAGACCATTTCTCAGGTGATTGTCGCCACCACCACCGACCCCAGCGACGACCCCGTGGTCGCGTTCTGCCGTGCCCAGGGGTATGCCTGTATCCGCGGTAGTCTTAATGATGTGTTGGAGCGGTACTATCAGGCGGCGCGCCGCACACATGCTGATGTGATCGTGCGCCTGACCGCCGATTGCCCCTTCATCGATCCGGTATTGATGGACGAGGCGGTGAATGCCCTGCACACCGGCGGATACGACTTCCTTGCCAACCGCCTGCCGCAGCCTTGGGGGCGTACGTATCCCATCGGTCTGGATGTGGAAGTGTTTACGTTCGCTGCGTTGGAAACAGCACGGGAGCAGGCCAACGAGGCGCACCAACGAGAACACGTTACCCCCTATTTTTACGAGGACGTGCCTGAAGACGCGCTCAAACCGGATAGCGATGTGCGGCGTGCGGAGGTGGTTACCCCGCGCGGTTTCCGTATTGCCCTGTTGCACGCGCCCGCCGATTACGGACACCTGCGCTGGACGGTGGATACCGCTGAAGACCTGGAACTCGCCCGTCGCATCGCCGCTTACTTCTCGGATGACACCTTTGTCTGGAAGGATGTGCTTCATTTGATGGAAACTCATCCCCAACTGGCGCAAATCAACGCCGCCGTTCATCATAAAACCCACCTTGATGTCGATGACCGATAAACCGATGAACTACCTCACCATCTTCACCGCTCCCAAACCTTTCACCAACCCGCACATCAACGTCATCCAGCGCAATGCCATTCAATCCTGGCTGCACCTGGGCGAGGACGTGGGGGTGTTGCTTGTTGGTGAGGAGGAGGGTTTGGCGGAAGTGGCTGCTGAGTTCGGCGTGCCGCACCTGCCGGATGTGAAGCGCAATGCCTGGGGAACGCCGTTGGTCAGCTCGATCTTCGCGTTGGCGCGTCGACACAGCGATTCGCCTCTGCTGGCCTATGTCAACGCGGATATTCTCTTGATGCCGGACTTTATTGAAACGGCGCGCGCTGTGGCCGCGCAAGTGGAAAAATTCTTGGTCGTTGGACGCCGTTGGGATATGGATATCCGTCAGGCTTTGCCGTTCACCGCGGGGTGGGGGCGTGATTTTCAGGCCATTGTGCGCTCTCAGGGGAAACAGCACCCTCCCTCAGGGAGCGACTATTTCATCTTCCCGCGTGTGGTCTTCACCGAAATCCCTGACTTTGCCATCGGCCGCGCTGGTTGGGATAACTGGATGATCTACCATGCCCTGAAGCAGCGCTGGCCGGTGGTGGATGCCAGCGAAGCTCTGATGGTGGTGCATCAGAATCATGATTACAGCCACCTGCCCGGCGGTCAGATGCACTATGATCTGGAGGAGACGCGCATCAATGCCGAGTTAGGGGGCGGGATGCAGAATATGTATATGACCCTGGACGCCAGCCACGAACTGCTCGGTGGACAGGTGGTGCGCGCTCGCCGCACGCCGGCGCGACTGGTGCGCAGGCTGGAGCGATTGGTGTACTCGCCGCAGCAGCGCGGCTTGCGCTGGTTGCTGACCCGGCGGCTGCGTAAGCTGCGCCGCAGACTGGTCGCTCAAGAGTCTGAACGAGGAGACTATGCCCGAAACCGTTGAGCGCTGCCCGCTTTGCGGCTCTGAGCACAGCAGTCTGTTTGACCACCGCTTGTTTCGCCGTCAGCCGGTGAGCAACCTCCTTTGCGCGGGGTGTGGGTTGGTGTATCAGTCGCCGCGCATGACGGCGGATGAGCTGGAGACTTTTTACGCCCGGGAGTACCGCCAGGTTTACCAGGGCGTGGAAGGCCCTACGGCTAAAGACCTCGCCGTACAGGGCGGGCGAGCTGATGCGCTGTTGGCATTTCTGGCCGAACACCGCGTTGCGGCGGCGCGTTATCTGGATATCGGCGCCTCGGCGGGGGTGATGTTGCAACGCTTCGCGGCGCAATTCGGTTGTCAGGCCGTTGGCGTGGAGCCGGGGAAGGCCTACCGCCGCTATGCTCAGGCCCGGGAATTGACGCTTTACGCTGACCTGGATGCGTTGCGCGCCGCGGGCGAGCCGCCATTTGATCTGGTCAGCATGGCGCACGTTTTGGAACACTTGCCTGACCCGGTGGGTTACCTGAAAAGTTTGCGCGCATACCCTCTCTCGCCGGAAGGCTGGTTGCTGCTCGAGGTCCCCAATCTATATTGCCATGACAGCTTTGAAGTTGCCCATCTAACCAGTTTCAGCGCGCACACCCTGCGAGAGACGCTGGCGCAGGCGGGTTATCAGGTTGTGGCGCTCAAAGCGCACGGTCGGCCGCGTTCAGCGCTTTTGCCGCTCTATCTGACGGCCCTGGCGCGCCCGGTGGAGTCCGCTGACGCGCGTCGCGTGCGCCCGGAGCGCGGCGTTGCCCTCAAGCGCCGTGTGGGGATGTTCCGCCGTCGCGTGATTCAAAGGCTGTTCCCCCATCGGGCGTGGTCCCCCCCGGAAGGAGAGTTATCCTGATGCGCGTGGGCAAGAATCCCGCCAAAGCGTTGAAGACCGTGCCGCAGCCAGCGCGCGTCACCGTGGCGCTCATCACTTATATCCCTGTGTTGAGCGGTTATTATGCTCAAAGCCTGGATGTGCTCAAGGTTTGTCTGAATAGCATTTGGGAGAACACCCGGGAGCCGTATGATTTGTTGGTGTTTGATAATGCCAGTTGCGCCGAGGTGCGGGACTATCTCAATGAGCAGCACCGGCAGGGGAAAATTCAATACCTGGTGTTGGCCGATAAAAATATGGGCAAAGCCGGGGCCTGGAACTTCATTTTCGGCGCCGCGCCGGGCGAAGTGATCGCCTATGCTGATAGTGATGTGTATTTCTACCCCGGCTGGCTGGCCGCTCATCTGGAGGTGCTGGATGACTTCCCACAGGTCGGCATGGTGACGGGGATGCCGATGTGGACGCCGCATGAGTTCTCCACGGCGACGGTGGCCTGGGCAGAGCGTACCCCCGGGGTGCAGGTGCAGCGCGGACGTTATCTTTCCTGGGAGGATTACTGGCGACACGCCCGTAGCCTGGGGGCTGAGGAAGCCAAAGCGCGCGCACATTATGAAGCCAATGAGGTGCTCTGTCTGCTGGCGGGAGAGAAGCGTTATTACATCGGCGCGGCGCACTTTCAGTTTGTCTCGCCTAAGTCGGCGTTGCAGAGTGTGTTGCCTGTTCCCTCTCGCCGTCCAATGGGCGAGGTGCGCCTTTTGGACATTGCTCTCAACGAGAAGGGGTATTTGCGCCTCACCACGCCGGATTGGTGGGTGCAGCATCTGGGCAATACACTGGAAGCAAGTATCCCCGCGGAGGCGGTGGCCACCTCAAGCGCCAGTCGCCGTGGCCCCGGATTCTGGCGCTTGCCCCCGGTGCAGAGGTTGCTGCGCGGGCTTCATCATTTCACTTTTGAGAAACTCTCCAGGTCCTAATCAACACCAAATGACTTCAAAACGCATCTTCATCATCGCCGATCACGGTCTGGCGGTGATCTATTTTCTGCAAAGCGATCTGGTCGCCGCTTTGATCGCAGGCGGCGCGGAGGTGATCCTCTTCACTGATGAGGCGCTGAAATCGGGCATTGAGCGACGTTTCGCCCGCCCTGGGCTGAGTATCGAAGGGCTGCGCCTCGAGCAGGCGCGCCGCTACGAGCGCGAGGTCAACCCCTCTCTGCAATGGTGGCTGCATTTCCTGCGCCGCGCTGGAGCCTCGAAGCGCATCAACCTGCAGGCGGTGGATGGCTTCATCGCTCAGGTGGAAGATGAAGCCCGCGGGCGGCGGCGGCAGTTGTTCCCTGTGATGAAAGGCGTGGTCGCCGTACTGCGCCGCAGCCGCCTTGCGCGCCGCGCCGTGATGCGGGCGCAGAACCGCTTCAACCCGCGCCTGTACGCCGATCTTTTCGAGAAGTATCGCCCGCAGCTGGTGGTGGCCGCCACCCCCGGCTGGCGTTACGACCGCTACATGCTGCGCGAAGCCGCCGCTCGCGGTGTGACCACCGCCGCCGTCATCGTCGGCTGGGATAACTCCAGCAGTTACAGTTTGCCCGGCGCGCCGGTGGATTGGGCTACCTGCTGGTCGGAAATCCAGAAGGGCGAGATGGTCAAAGGCTCCGATTGGCCCCCGGAGCAGGTGAACATTGGTGGTGTGCCCGCTTACGATGGCTACTTCCGCCGTCAGTGGCTCATCCCGCGGGAGGAATACTTCCGCCTGCACAACCTCGACCCGGCGCGCAAACTGATTTCCTACGCCAGCAGTTTCGTCTCTTTTTCCCCCAACTGGCGTAATGTGGAGACGCTGGCGCGGCTGGTGGCCGAGGAGCGTCTGGCGCGACCAGCGCAGTTGCTCATCCGTCTGCATCCCACACACTTTATGGAAACGCCGCGCTTTGCCGGGGAGCGTGAGCGCATTCGCGCTCTGGCCGCCGAACTGCCGCACGTCCACGTTGTTGAGCCGATTCCGTTGGGCGAGGGGGGGATGAGCTACTATTCCGGCGAAGACATGCCGGAGAAATCCTCTATGATGGCCTATTCCGATGTCATGGTGACCGTGTATTCCACCATGGTGGTGGAGGCCTCCATCCACGGCACGCCGGTGGTCAGCCTGTGCCTGGACACCCCCGGTGGCTGGCCGGGGAAATTTACCTTACCGCTCTCGCAGATCGGCGGCTGGCCCACGCATGCGCGCTTTCGCAAATCTGGGGCCGGGCGCGAAGCCCTGGATGAAGAAGCTCTGCGAGCGGCGCTGAATCACTACCTGGAAAACCCCGGCGCTGACGCCCAGGCCCGCGCTGATTTCATCGCCCGCGAGTGTACCTACACCGATGGGCAGGCCGCGCGGCGAACCGCATCTTTTCTATTGAAGTTGCTGCTTGATTGACAAAACGCGCCGTTGTGCTTTTTTCACACGGAGACACAGGGAACACAGGGTGTTTTTGATAAAACCTGGTGTTCTCTGTTCTCTAATCCTTAATCCCTAATCCCCATGTTCCTCAACCGTCTTACCACCCGCCTCCAACGCACTTTGCAGGTGCTCCTCACCGGCCAGCTTTCCTCCGGCGCGCGCGGGGCGATTCCGCCCATCACGCCCGAAGATGTGGCCGAGTTCAAGGTTTTCTTTCCCCTGGACAAGTTTTTTATCTTTGGCCATGCCCGCTCCGGGACGACGTTGCTTACCCGCCTGATCCGCCTGCACCCGGCGGTGCATTGTAACTATCAGGGACACTTCTTCACCCGCAAACCGACTATCGAATCCCTGGTGGACAGTCCAGAGATCGAAGCCTGGCTCACCCGCCGCAGCAACCGCTGGAACCGCGGCGGTGACCTCTCGCCGGTGATGCTGCGCGCCGCGGTGGAATTTGTGATGGAGCGCGAGGCCCGTCCGCTGGGCGCGCAGGTGGTGGGGGATAAAAGCCCCAATGCCTTGTTGAACGGCGAATCGGTGCGTCGGATGCACAAAATTTTTCCTGATGGCAAATTGATCTTTATCGTGCGCGATGGGCGCGATGCCGCTGTTTCGCACCGTTTTCAAACCTTCATTGACGCCACGCAGCATCTCACCAAAACTGATTGGGCCATCCGCGCAGCGTTTGAGCGCCATCCTGAACCGTTTCTGCGCGGCGAACGTTCGATCTTCACCGAAAAGGCGATTCGTCGCGCCGCCCAGGATTGGGTGCGTAATGTTACCGAAACCGATCAACTGGGGCGTGATTTGCTGGGGGAACACTACATCGCCCTGCGCTATGAGGATCTGCTTGCTTCCCCCTGGGAACAGATGACTCGTTTGTGGGCCTTCCTCGGCGTAGATACCAGCCTGGCTGAACTTCCCCGTTTGTTGAAAGCCGAACTCGGCCAGAACCCCGACCGCGACTGGCAACGCCAAAAAGCGGGCGAACTGGTCGGCCCCCTGCAAAAGGGGAAATCCGGTTCGTGGCGCAATTTATTTACAGAACGCGACAGGGTCGTATTTCATCAAATTGCGGGAGACGTGCTGGAGAAATGGGGGTATGAAATCGCAGGCAACACGATGAGCAGATAACACGACGATTGGGTGCCAGGATAAACGAGAACCCGTTACCCAGTTACCTAAATCCCCAGTCCCCCCTATGAAAACCCTTATCGCCGGATTTGGCTCTATTGGCCGCCGTCATTTTCGCAACCTGCGCGCCCTGGGCGTGAATGATTTCGTCTTTCTGCGTAGCAGGCGTTCCTCCCTGCCAGATGACGAGATTGCTGCCTATCCTGCGGAAACGTCGCTTGAAGCCGCCCTGGCGCATCAACCGCAGGCGGTGATCGTTTCTAACCCAACAGCTTTACATCTGGATGTTGCCATCCCCGCGGCGCGCGCCGGTTGTCACCTGTTTTTGGAAAAGCCGCTTTCGCATAATCGGGAGCGAGTTGATGAACTGCAAGCCGCCGTTGCTCAAGGTGGCGGGCGCGTGCTGGTAGGTTTTCAGTTTCGCTATCATCCCGGTTTGCGGCAGGTCAAAACCTGGCTGGCGGAGGGCGCTATCGGCCGTCCGCTTTCGGCGCGTGCGCACTGGGGGGAGTATCTCCCTGGCTGGCACCCCTGGGAGGATTACCGCCGCGGGTACAGCGCTCGTCAAGACCTGGGCGGCGGTGTGATCCTCACCCTTTGTCACCCGCTGGATTATCTGCGCTGGCTTTTGGGCGAGGTCACGGGATTGTGGGCCTTCATTGGCCAGGAGAGCGATCTGGAGCTGGAAGTGGAAGACAACGCCGAAATCGGGCTGCGCTTCGCCGGCGGCGGATTGGGCACCGTGCATCTCGATTATAATCAGCGGCCTCCCGCGCATCGGCTGGAGATCATTGGCACGCGGGGGACGATTCGCTGGGATAACGCAGACGGCGCGGCGCGCCTGTGGCGGGGGGATTCCAGCGCATGGGATGTGATTCTGCCGCCCGACGGATTCGAGCGCAATGATCTCTTCCGCGCCCAGATGCGGCACTTCCTGGCGGTGACGCGCGGTGAGGAGGCTCCCCGCTGCACCCTGGAGGACGGCATTCGCGCTCTGGAACTTGCCCTGGCTGCCCACCGCTCGGCCCGCGAGGGGATGTTGATGCGCTGGTGACGGCAGGTGATTTGGTAACAGGGTGACAGGTAACAAGTCGCCTGATCACCCAATCGTCCAGTTACCCCCTCACGGCGTCACCTTCTCCCACAGGATGTACGGCGAATCGCTGCGAGCGGAGAATTTCATTCCGTCTACTTCGATAACCGTGTAGTATTGCTCGATGTAGGCGTAGGCGGTGTCTTTATCGCCCCACAATTGCAGGATCATGTCGGGCTTGAGCTGCCCGATGGAATAATCGTAGTCCCATTTCATGTGGCCGGGGCGCACTTCGTCGAGTGAGCGGGGACGGTGGGCGGGCAGGCGGGCGATATAGGCGTCATTTTTGCCCAGCAGGTCAATCGCCGGCCGTTCAGTGAAATAGGGGATCGCGCCGGCAGTGACAACAGCGATGCTAGCTTCCGGCGTGGTCACTTTGCGGACGGCCAGCGCAATGCGGGTAGCTTCTTTGTTTCCCTCGATGAAAACCGGTGGTTGAA
>WFTY01000384.1 GCA_015485245.1 Anaerolineales bacterium
CCGATGACCTTCACCTGCATCTTGCGCCGCCAGGCAGCAGCGGCTTGCTGCAAAGCCGTCAACGTATCCTCCACCCGCAAGGCGCAAGGGATCGGCGCTTCCGCCTCCAGGTTCAGAGGCGCGCCAGGGCGCAGGTCGAGCACGGGGATGTCGGGTGCAAGATCGCGCTGCACCAGGGCCAAGCAGGCGCCGCGCTCGAAAGCCGCGGCGACGTAGTCGTGGCCATCCACCTTTTCACCAGGCATCGCCACGAACAGCGCACCGGGGATCACCTGGCGCGAGTCAACCACGGCGTCCGTGATCACCTGGTTGGCCCAGGCCGGACGCCGATCCACCAGCGCTTCGAGGAGATCGCCCACGGTCAGCATAAAATACCTACTTCGCTTTCAACTGCAACCGCACCTCATCCGGCGGGATATCCATCAGCACCACCAGACGTTCAACAACATCGACGAACACCGGCGCAGCCACCAGAGAGGCCCAGGGCGAGCTTGTTGGCTTGTTCAACCAGATGTACACCATAAAGCGGGGATCATCCACCGGGCCCCAACCAACGAAACTGGCGTTGGTCAGATTGCTGTCATAAATCGTCCCGGTGCCGGTCTTGCCCGCCACCTTGTATCCCGGATACATCTCGGTGTACGATTCGCTCTCCACAATTGACGCCAGCATATCGCTCATGACGCGCGCCGTCTGGGCCGAGATAGGCTGCCCGGCATATTGAGGCGTGACGTCGTACTGACGATCGCGGCTGACCACCGATTTGAGAATATGCGGGGTGACCATGCGGCCCTCATTGGCGACGGCGGATACCGCCCGCAACATCTGCAGAGGGGTGACAATAATACCCTGACCGAAAGAATTTGTCGCCAGGTCAATCGGATACCAGCCATCGCTGTTGTCAAAGCGCACCACGCCAGAAGACTCACGCGCCAGCTCAATACCGGTGGGTTGACCGAACTGGAAAGCGCGCACGTAATCGTAGAAGCGCGTCTGCCCCAGCTTTTCGGTCGCCACCCAGGCCAGGCAAACGTTCAAGGAGTACTGCATGCACGTCGTCATGGTCTGCGGGCCCCAGGCGCCCCCATCCCAGTTGCGGATGGTCCAACCATCCACCTGCAAAGCGCCGGTATCGGTGAAGGGGGTGTCCGGCGTGACCACGCCGGAATCCAGGGCGGCAGACATGGTAATAATCTTGAAGACCGAACCCGGCTCGTACCCATCCACCGCCATGTTATAAGAACGCTGGCCCGCAAAGACCTCGTCGATGTTCCATTCGCCGCTCAAATCCATGCGTGGGGAGTTGGCCATGCCGAGGATCTCGCCATTGCGCGGATCCATGACCACGATCAAACCCTGAAACGCGCCGCTGGTTTTCATGTGCGCATCGAGGATCTCCTCCAGCGCCCCCTGAATCTCACGGTCAATCGTCAACACCAGATCCGCGCCATGCAGGGTTTCCGGCAAATCCAGCGCCCGATGAGGATCCGCAGAGACGACCGTCTGGCGCGCCACGCCCGAAAGCAGATAGTGCAGGCCCTCCTCGACGCCGTGAACGCTGATGCCGTCTTTGCGGACAAACCCCAGCACGTTTGAGGCCAGCGATCCCTCCGGATAGCTGCGGTCATAGCGCGGGGTGATCACCAGCCCGCGCAGGCTGTGCGGCCTGCCATCGGCGGTCTTTCCTGGATCCTCGGCTTCATCAGTGGCATCCTTCAGCGCCTGCAATTTCACCGCCTGCTCGTAAGGCACAAAATAATCCAACAAGACATGCGTATTGGCGACTTTTTCTGGATCCTGACTGGCCAGGGCAAGGACCTCGTTGAAGTTCATCCCCAGCACGTTGCTCACCGCCAGGGCGATGCTGGTGGGGTTCTGCACGGCGTTCAGTTCGATGGCAACCTCATAGATGATTTGATTGCCTGCCAGCAGGTGTCCATCGCGGTCATAGATGTTCCCGCGCGCCGGGTCGAGGGTGACCAGCTCCACGCCATCGTACTTTTCCACTTCTCCAATGCGCTCGCCCGGCGCGCCGGATTGCAGGCTGACCAGGCGAAACACAATCGCCAGCCCGACAAAGGCAAAAAAGACCCCCATGCTAATAAAGCGGAAAGCGTACCGAATATTCATGGCAAATCAGCCAGGGGCAAGACCGGCGCGTTGATCTGCTGCGCCAGCCAGTCCACCCACGAGCGGGTAAAGGCGGGAGAGATCACCGGCCGCGTGGAAACCACGGTGCGCGCCGGAGTAGCCAAAGCGACATCCGGCTTGCCTGCGTACCCCGGCACCGGGACATACAGCACCTCGTCGGGGCCAACAGGGCGGAATCCCAATGCTTCAGCGCGCTCACGCATTCTCGCCGCCGAGGTCAACACGGCCAGTTCAGAGCGCATCTGAGCGATCTCATATTCGAGGCTTTCCATTTCCTGTCGACGGCGCTGGATTTCCCGGCCCAGGGTCGCCGTGCGGGCGGTCACACTGATGAACAGGCTGCCCAGCAACACGAGCACCAGCACGATCGCCAGAAACACGCCAATACCCCGTAGCTGCTTGCGCCACGGAGCCTGGGTATACGCCTGAGTGTAACGGATCGCCTTTTCCATGATGTTATTTGTCTGGTCTGAACGCATGGTATCCATGACCAGAGGCTTGCAAGTCTTATGCCATACTCAAATTTTTTCCGCCACGCGCAGCCGGGCGGAGCGCGCCCGGGGATTGGCGGTCACTTCAGCTTCGTTGGCCTGCAACGGTTTGCGAGTCACCAGGCGTAGCCGGGCGGTGTGCTCACAGACACACACCGGTCGCCCCGGTGGGCAGATGCAATCGCGGCTCTCGCGGCGAAAATAGACTTTCACCAGGCGGTCTTCCAGCGAGTGAAAACTGATGACCGCCAGCCTGCCGCCGGGAGCCAGCGCATCCACCGCCAGGGGGAGCACCTGCTCCACCGCCTCCAGCTCGCGGTTGACGGCGATGCGCAACGCCTGAAAAGTGCGCGTGGCCGGATGAATGCGCCTTTTGCCGCCACCCACCGCCCGGCGGACGATCTCTGCCAGCTGGCGAGTGCCCTCAATGGGACGGGCCGCCACGATCGCCCGGGCGATGCGCCGGGAGCGACGCTCTTCGCCATAGCGGTAGATCAAATCGGCCAGTTCGCTTTCCGGCAGGCGATTGACCAGATCAGCCGCGGTGGTCGGAGCCGTGGGATCAAAGCGCATGTCCAACGGGCCGTCTTGCCGAAAGGAAAAGCCCCGTTCCGGGACATCCACCTGCATGGAGGAGATACCCAGATCGAGGAGGATCCCGTCAACATAGTCCCAGCCCAGGGCGTCCAGACGCTCCCTCAGGGTCAGGTAGGAAGCCTGCCGCAGGACGGCGCGCTCGCCAAAGGGGGCCAGCTTTTCCCTGGCGAGGGCCAATGCCTGCGGATCCAGGTCCAGCCCCAGCAACAGGCCTCCCGGCGAACTGGCGTCCAGGATTCCCCAGCCATGTCCACCCGCTCCCAGCGTCCCATCAACATAACGACCGCCATCCCGAGGCTGGAGAGCCTGCAGCACTTCGTAGTAAAGTACCGGATCATGAGGCGTTGTCGGGTTCATTGGTTCGTTAGTTGCAGCGGCTCATTGGTTCGCTGGTTCATCAACCAATACAACCAATGCAACTATCCTACAAATCCAGTTCCGCAAAGCGTTGGGAATTGGCGTCAACATTGCTCAGGCGGGCGACCTGCTCATCCCACGCCGTTGGCGACCAGATTTCAATGCTCTCGCCAACACCGACGATCACCGCTTCACCATCCAGCCCAGCCACCTGACGCAAAAACTGCGGGATGAGGATGCGCCCCACTCGATCCAGCTCCACCTGTGTGGCATTGGCAAACAGCAAACGCCGCAGCTCGCGCGTGACCGGATCGGTGGTGTTCATGGCGCTGAGTCGGGCGAAGATGGCCTCGAACGCCGCCTGGGTAAGCAGGCGCAGATTGCGGTCAAAGCCCTGGGTGAGATACGCGCCAGCAGCCAGCTCATCCCGGAAACGCGCCGGAATGGTGAGACGGCCTTTCTCATCAAGCGTGTGGCGGTACTGACCCAGAAACATATGTTCTACTTTCACGTTAACCACAGCACGCCGGTCGCCCGGCGCGCCACTTCTTCCCACTTTAACCCACAAGTACACACAGTATAGTCGAAAGACCCCCAAAATGCAAGTGCCGCACCCCACTTTGAAAGGTAGCTGCAAGCGAATTCCCCCTGGCGAATTCAGGCAAAAAGTGGTCAAATAACCATCATTCACCCCACCTTGGAGATCAATCTTCAGGAGATTCCCTATGTCCTCGCACACCCAAAACGACTACCGTCACCTGTTCACCGGCCTAGACGTCCAGGTCCCCCTGCTCAATGGAGAAAAGCGCCGCTATATCAACTTCGACAACGCCGCTTCCACGCCGGCGTTGAAGGTTGTTCAGGACGCAGTGAACGATTTCCTGCGCTACTACAGCAGCGTACACCGCGGCACCGGCTTCAAGAGTCAGCTTTCCACCCACGCTTACGAGCAAGCGCGTCACATTGTGATGAACTTCGTCGGAGCAGACCCGGCAGAGCACACCTGCATTTTCGGCAAAAACACCACCGAAGCGCTCAACAAGCTGGCGCGCCGCTTCCCCTACACGAAACAGCGAAACGTGGTGCTGGTCAGCGGGCTGGAGCACCACTCCAACGACTTGCCCTGGCGGGCCGCCACAGAGGTGATGCACATCGCCCTGACTCCCGACGGGCGGATTGACGAGGCCGATTACGACCGCAAGCTGGCCGCCTATGGCGACCGGCTGGCGCTGGTTGCTATCAGCGGGGCGAGCAACGTGACCGGTTACCTGACCCCTCTGCACCGCTTTGCCGAGAAAGCCCACGCCGCCGGAGCGCAGTTTGCCGCCGATTGCGCGCAGCTGGCCCCACACCGGGCAGTGGACATGCGCCCGCTGAGCGACCCTGGACACCTGGATTACGTTGCCATTTCCGCGCACAAGATGTACGCCCCCTTTGGCGCGGGCGCGCTGATCGGGCGACGCGATACTTTCGAGCGCGGCGACCCCGATCTGGTGGGCGGTGGCACGGTGGAGATCGTCACTCTGGAAGACGCCGTCTGGGCCGGGCCGCCCGACCGCGATGAAGCCGGCTCACCCAACGTGGTCGGCGCGGTGGCGCTGGCCGCCGCCATCCGCCTGCTGGAAGAAATCGGCATGGAGGCTGTAGCCCAGCACGAGGCCGAGTTGACCGAACACATTCTCCAGCGGCTGAGCGAGGTGCCGGGGCTGACGATTTACGGCGACACAGATGCAACAAAGGCCGCCTCCCGGCTGGGCGTGGTGCCGCTCAACATGGAGGGCAAATCCCATTTCCTGGTAGCGGCGATTTTGGGGCATGAGTTCGGCATCGGCGTGCGCAACGGCTGTTTTTGCGCCCACCCCTATCTGTTGTACCTGATGGGCGTGAGCGGCGAGGAGGCCGAAACGGTGCGCGCCCGCATGCTGGCCAACGACCGCTCGGAGATGCCCGGCTTGGTGCGTGTCAGCTTTGGGCTGTACAACACGGTGGAGGAAATTGACGCCCTGATCGAGGCGCTAAAGAAAATCGCCGCGGACGATTACCAGGGCGAGTATGTGCAAGACATCGCCAGCGGGGAGTTCCGCCCCAAAGGCTGGGCGCCGGATTTCAGCAAGTACTTCGCCCTGTAGACCGCGAACGGAACACGACAGACAGCAGACCCCGGCCAGCCGCCCGCGCGCAGCATCCCGCCCAACGGTCGAGGCCAAAGGCGGAATGACACGGCGATTCCGGTTTCTATCTCTATCGTTGAGAGCATCGTTATCCGCCCCGCAACCGCCGCGCGCGCGCCAATACCTCTTCCACCCAGGCATCCTGGTACGCGTCGTGCAGTACGGCTGGCAACGGCTTCACGCTGTCAGCCCCAAGCGGGCGCTCGGCCCAGATGCGGTTGCGGATAAATTCCACATCCCGGCGCAAGCCTTTGGTATCGAAGAGCAAACCAATAAAAGGATGCCGCCCGCGAATCTCGGCTAGATGGGCGCGGTCAAGACCGAAGGCCGAATGGGGAAAGGAAAACGGCACGACCGCCTGCCCGGTGATGTCCATCACCCGGCGGCATGATTCGGCCATTTCACGCTCGATCTCCTCCCGAGGCAGCCCACGCAGCTTGCGATGCGTGAGCGTGTGCGCTCCAATGGTGAACCCCTCGCCCTGCATCCGGCGGATTTGCTCACGCGTCACATAGGGCTGGTACTCCTGCAAGAACGCCTCCCAATCCACCCCCAGGGCGCGGCAGACGCTGTGAATGGTCGCCTCATCGGGCAGACGCAGCTCCTTCAGCCAGGCAATGGCGGCATCCAGCGTGCGCTCGCCGGGGAAGAAGTCGCCCAGCGCGTCCAGCGCCGCTGGGTCGGCGTGCAGGCGCTCGATGCACAGCGCGACCTTGTTGCGGTAGAACATCGCTTTGTTGTCCACCCAGTCGGTCGTCACGAAAAACGTGGCCGGGATTTCATATTTCAGCAGCAGCGGACGAGCAATATCGAAGCACTGACGGAAGCCATCATCGAAGGAGATGTGTACCGCGTTCGGCGGCAGCGGCGTCCTCGCGGTGAAGTGGGCATGCAGTTGAGCGTAGCTCACCGCGGTGTAGCGCGCTTTGATATAGCGCAGCGCGGCCTCGAATTCGTCCACCGGCACCACCGGATACAACCAGCGGACGTGAGGCATAGCCTCATCGGAGACCGCGTGGTAGAAGAAATCCACGTGCGGGCGGGGGAGTAAAAGGCGATACAGCCGCAGCGGGATCCAACGGGCGAGGGAGGAGAGGAAAGAGGTGATGCGTTGCTTCATGGTTTCAAATTGACCGCGACGGCGGTCCGCCGTCCTCACGAAAACGCCATATCGCCATCAACAAGCTGAAATTCAATCTGTTCCCAATAGCGCGCCAGCGGGCTGTCCTCCGCCTTGGGCATACACTGATAAATACGCTGCTTACGATGGAGCAACAGCCGTCCCAGCCAGGTGCGGCGCAGGGCGACAACGGCCTCCGTGGGGAGTTCCAGGGTGTCGGCATGATAGCGACGGCCATACTGCACCGCCAGCGCCGGCAGCAATCGCCTCACCTGCGCGGGGGGCAGGCGGTAATCCAGGGCGCGCAACAACACGCCGCGGCCGCGGCGGGAGACCGAAAACACGGCAAATCCCAGGTACTTGCCCTGGGGGGATTCCACTTCCACGGCGATCTGGCGGAAGAGCGGGCGGGCATCGCTGAAGTAATAATCCATTTCTTCGGTGATGGACTGACCGGATTCGACCACCCAGGGGTAGCGCAGCATCCAGTTGACCGCATCCACCCCGCGGTGCAGTTCCACCTGCGGACGGGGGCCGCCGGTGGGCGGCTCGCCCCGGAGCTGATCCACCTCCTGAAGGTGAAAATCCGCCAGAACGGGAGTCAGCGCGGCGCTCAACCGCCGGTAAAACCAGCCCTTCAGGAGCGCTGCCAGCCAATTATCCAGACGGCGGCTGAGGGGAGAATCCACCCGCACTGGACGGTCAACCCGCAGCAGGTGCAGCAACTTGCGCGCCCCGCGGCGCATCCACACGATGGGGTTAAGGTGCCCTGCCCCGGTGACATCCAGCCAGTAGTAACTCAACGGTTCGCGCTCCCAAAAACCGAACTTGCGGCAGACGCGCCGGGCATGAACGCTGCCGACGATCAGGTAATCCTGCCGAAGTTTCAGCGCCGCCGCCATCAAC
>WFTY01000385.1 GCA_015485245.1 Anaerolineales bacterium
AGATGCAGGTGAAGGTCATCGGCATCACCGGCAGCGTGGGCAAGTCCACCACCAAAGAGCTGACCGCGGCGGTGTTGAGCCAGCGGTACAGCACATTGAAAAATCCCGGCAACTTAAACAACGAGATCGGTTTGCCGCTTACTTTGCTGCGCCTCAGCCCGGGTCACCGCCGGGCTGTGCTGGAGATGGGGCTGTACGTGCCCGGCGAGATCGCCTTTTTGTGCGAGCTGGCGCAGCCCAGCGTGGGCGTCATCACCAATGTGGGGACGGTGCATGCCGAGCGCGCTGGTTCGCAAGAGGCTATCGCCCGTGGTAAAGCCGAACTGGTGCAGGCGCTGCCGCCTGCGCCCGAGGGCGTCGCCATCCTTAACTGCGATGATCCCTGGGTCAAGTCCATGGCCGGCCAGACGCAGGCGCGGGTGTTTTTCTACGGCCTCGATCCGGCGGCAGACTTATGGGCCGATCAGGTAGAGGGCCTGGGGCTGGAGGGCATCCGTTTTCGCTTGCATTACCGCAATGAGATACTACACCTGCGCGTGCCGTTGATCGGCCGTCATTCGGTGCACACCGTTTTGCGCGCTGCCGCTGTGGGACTGGTCGATGGACTGAGCTGGCAGGAGATCATCGGGGGGCTGCGCACAGGTCACACCCAGTTGCGCCTGGTGGCGGTGCGCTCGGAGAGCGGGGCGCTGTTGCTGGATGATACCTACAACGCCTCGCCGCAATCCACGCTCGCGGCCCTGAATATGCTGGCGGAGATGGACGGACGCAAGGTGGCTGTGCTGGGCGATATGTTGGAGCTGGGCCCTTATGAGCACCAGGGGCACTGGAAAGTAGGGCTACGCGCTGCCGCAGTGGCAGACTTGCTCGTCACCGTCGGCCCGCGCAGCCACATCATTGCTCAGGCGGCGCGGCAGGCCGGTTTGGCGGAGAAACAAATTGTGGAATTTGAAGACAGCGACCAGGCGGTAACTTATCTGCGCGAACGGTTGCAGGCTGATGACGTCGTGCTGGTCAAAGGATCCCATGGCATGCGCATGGATCACATTGTCAGCCGTTTGGAGGCGCCCCGATGACCCAGACCTCAGTTGCCCTGGCGCTGGCCGGGTTCAGCTTTATGCTGACGGTGATTTGGGGTGCGCCGTTGCTGCGCATTTTGCGCCATTTCAAGGTTGGCGAGACCATCCGCCTGGAAGGGCCGGAGCGGCACTTTGCCAAACTGGGCACCCCTACTATGGGTGGTGTGATGATCGTCTTGCCGGTAACGCTGGTCACGGTGTTGCTCAACGCCGCCTCGCTGGTCGGCCCGATGGAACTGTTGGGGAATTCGGTGTTGTTGCCGCTAGGAGTGCTGATTGTCTACGCGGCCATCGGCGCAATTGACGATTGGGAGGGGCTGCGCGGCCGCCATCGCGGCGAGGGGATGCGCGCCCGCACCAAGCTGGCCTTGCAGCTGGTGGTCGCCTTTGTGGCCTCGTTTGGCCTCTATCACTTCCTCGACGCGCCGCACCTGTACCTGCCGAGCTTCCATATTGAATTTAAGGTTGGCGTGTGGTACATCCCTATCGCCATGTTCATCATTGTGGCGACCTCCAACGCCGTCAACCTGACGGATGGGCTTGACGGGTTAGCGGGACTGATAGCAGCCACGGCTTTTGTGGCCTACGGCGGCATTGCGATTTTGCAGGGGCAGATATTCCTGGCGCGCTTTTGTTTTACCCTGGTGGGCGCGCTGTTTGGCTTTTTGTGGTTTAACGTCCACCCGGCGCAGCTGTTTATGGGCGATACCGGCTCGCTCAGCCTGGGCGCGGTGCTGGCGGTGGTTGCGTTGATGACCGGCCAATGGGCGGTGTTGCCGGTGATCGCCATTATCCCGGTGAGTAACACCCTCAGCGTGATGATTCAGGTTGGTTACTTCCAACTGACCAAACGTCTGTATGGCGAAGGTCGCCGGGTGTTTAGAATGACCCCCTTGCATCACCACTTTGAGTTGAGCGGATGGAGCGAAACGCAAGTGGTGCAGCGCTTCTGGCTGATCAGCCTGATGGCGGCTATGGTGGGGGTTGCGCTGGCGGTGTCGTAATGACGGATTGGCGAGGGAAAACCGTTCTGGTGATCGGTGCAGCCCGCCAGGGGCTGGCGCTATCCCGCTTTCTGGCGGAGCGCGGGGCGCGTGTGTGCCTGAACGACCGCCGCCCGGAATCCGAACTCTCCGCGGCGCGCGCCGCGCTGGCCGATGTAAACGTGGAATGGGCGCTGGGCGGCCACCCCTTGACGCTGCTGGACGGCGTGGACCTGGTCTGCCCCTCCGGCGGCGTGCCGCTCACCCTGCCGCTGATCGTCGAGGCCCGCAGGCGGGGCATTCCGCTTTCGAATGATTCGCAAATTTTCCTCGAGGCGGCGCCCTGCAAGGTGGTGGGTATCACGGGGTCGGCGGGGAAGACGACCACCACTGTGCTGGTGGG
>WFTY01000386.1 GCA_015485245.1 Anaerolineales bacterium
GTTGTAGATGGGGGCAATTACGCTGAATTCAACGCTCATTGCTTTCGTCCTGCGTAAACTTTCGCAAAGTCAGGGATGGAGGCAAATCATACGTCCTCAGCGATACCAACGGAGCGCCGAAAGGCGCTTCGCCCAGCACACGGCGTTTAAGGTATCCCACCACTACCTGCGCCGAAGCCACCACAGGTACGGCGATCAAAGCTCCCAGCACCCCCTGAAGAACCAGCGCGGCGACGATGATGATGAAAACCAGCCCCTCATGCAAATGCACGCTGCGCCCCATGATGCGCGGACGCAACCACAGGTTTTTGACGCCGGTGAACACGCCATACAATCCCATCACAATCACCATGAACCAGAAATTGGAGACCGGCAAAAAGAGCGAACCTTCCACATAAGCCACAAAGGCAGCAATCAACGCCCCCACAAACGGCCCCACGTCGGGGATCACATCCAGCAGGCCGATGATCGCGCCCAGCGCCACCGCCCCAGGCAGCCCCACAGCCAGATAAGCCAGGATGAAAAACATGCCCACAATCCCCATCAGCGCCAGGGTGCCGCGCATATACGCCCCCCAGATGCGCTTGATCTCCAGGTAAATACGCCGGGCGTCTTTGCGATAGGGCTCCGGCGCCATACGGATCAACCCTTCCCGCAGTTTGCTCCAATCCAGCAGAAAGTAATACACCGCTACCAGCGCCACCAGCGTCCAGGCCAGGTTGCGAGAGGCGCTCTCCAGGATGTTCAGGGCGTTCTCCGGGATCGCCCGGATGACCTCGATGATGCTGGCGCTTAAATCAGGCGAAATCTCCTGAGGGTGAAAGGTGAGCACCCCCACCTGAAGCGGTTGCTGGATGAAGTCTTGCACCATATTGAAGGTATCCAGCAAGGAACTGCTGAGTTCTTGTAGATTCTCCACCACAAAGGGGATAAACACCGCCGGTGCGGAGAGAGCGATCAGCAACGCGAGCACAAACACCAGGTTGGCGGCCAGCCTGTGCGGCAAACCTGTCCGCTGTTTTAACAGGTTGACTAACGGATTGAGGATATAAGCCACCAAGCCGGCAACCACCAAAGGCCGAAACAACTCGCGCACCGACCACGCCAGGAGCGCCAGGAGCAGCGCCAAAGACACGCCAACCACATACCGCAATGGCAAGGGCCACGGCCTACTACTCATAACAGTTCACGTACAGCCTCCAGGGCAGGTTGGATCACCGGCGCTTCTCCCACAGCTTCCATCGCGGCGCGCACGTCCTTCAGACCGCTGCCGGTGTTGATGACCACAACCGGATCATCGGGGGTGATTATACCCTGCTCCACAGCCCTGACCAACCCCGCGTACGAGGTCGCCCCGGCCGGTTCAGCAAAGATTCCCACTTTACCCAGCTCGGCGATCGACCGAATGATCTCAGAGTCAGGCACGGTGATATACGCGCCGCCCGTCTGGGTGGCCGCGCGCAGAGCGCGCAGGCCGTCGCGCGGCATATCCACCGAGATGCTGTCGGCGCGGGTGGTCGCTGCCACGGGCTGAATATCCTCCGTCCCGGCGTTAAAGGCGTTGGCGATGGCCGCGGATTTCTCGGACTGCACCCCAAAGATGCGCGGAACGCTCTCAATCAGCCCAAGCGCGAGCAAATCCTTAAACCCTTTGTGAATGCCAGAAATGATATTGCCATCACCGACGGAGACAAAAATAGATAACTGGTTGCTGATAACCGACCGTTGACCGCTGAGCGCCGTAAGCTGCTCCCAGATTTCAAACGCCGCGGTTTTCTTCCCCTCGGCAGTGAAGGGATTGTAGCCTGTATTGCGACAATACCAGCCAAACTCATCAGACGCCTGAATCGAAAGATCAAAGGCAGCGTCGTAATTGCCATCCACCAGCAGCACCCGCGCGCCAAAGGTCAACAACTGGGCGATTTTCGCCGGGGGCGCGGTTTTGGGAGCAAAGATCACCGCTTTGTGTCCTACCGCGGCAGCCATGCCCGCCAGTGCGGCTCCGGCGTTGCCGGTGGACGCTGTGACTACTACCTCGGCGCCGATCTCGCGGGCGCGGGCGATCAACACCGCGCTGGCACGATCTTTAAACGAGGCCGTGGGGTTGCCGCTTTCGTCTTTGAGCCACAACTGCCGCAGGCCAAGCTTTTGCGCCAGACGGGCCGGAGCAAACATCGGCGTCCAGCCAGCCGCCCGCAAGGGAGTGCCGTACCCACCGGGGTCATCCACCGGCAGGAGGGGCAAGTAACGCCACAGGGAAGGTTCATCCTGCAAGATCAACTCATCGGCAGGCTTCCCTTGCAAAGCCGTGTAATCGAGCAATACATCAAGATTGCCGCCATCTGCGGGGCAGGTATAGGTAACTTCATCGGGGCCGTATTCCGCCCCGCAAACCGAACAACGGTAACCGGTAAACTTGCTCATCCAGGGATCCTTTCCTTCTCTTCTTTCACGCCAGCCATCAACAGACCCAACTGTTCTGGAGAAGCGCCCTCGCGCCCGAGGACGCCCATAATTTGACCTTCAAAAATTACCGCGATGCGATCCGAGAGCGCCAGGATTTCATCCAGGTCTTCCGAGATAAGCAGAATGGCCGTGCCATTACGGCGCTGCTCCAACAGACGCTGATGCACATATTCTGTCGCTCCGATATCGAGGCCGCGGGAAGGCTGCGCCGCCACCAGCACGCGGGGCTTGCGCGAAAGCTCGCGGGCCAACACAACCTTCTGGATGTTGCCGCCTGAAAGATTCTTGGCGCGCGTATCTCGCGACGGCGTCTTGACCTGAAACCTGCGAATTAACTCCTCGCTGTGCTGGGCGATATAAGGCAGGTTGAGAAAGCCCGAACGGGAAAAAGGCGGTTTATGGTGTTCGCGCAGGATCAGGTTCTCCGCCACGGTGAATTCCCGAATCACACCATCGCGCATACGCTCTTCGGGGATATACGAGAGCATTTTGTCGATTAGCTCTGCCGTCGGGGTGGCGGTGACATCTTCGCCCTCCAGGATGATTCTCCCCGCGGTCAGCGGACGCAACCCATTAACCACCTCCGCCAGCTCGCGC
>WFTY01000387.1 GCA_015485245.1 Anaerolineales bacterium
GGGCAGGGGTTGCGCTCGTTACCGGACTTAACCGGACACCTCACGGCACGAGCTGACGACAGCCATGCAGCACCTGTGCACGCTCCCCGAAGGGTCGGTCACCTTTCGGATCCCTACCACGTGCATGTCAAGCCCAGGTAAGGTTCTTCGCGTAGCATCGAATTAAACCACACGCTCCGCTGCTTGTGCGGGAACCCGTCAATTCCTTTGAGTTTTAACCTTGCGGTCGTAGTCCCCAGGCGGCGAACTTATCGCGTTAGCTGCGGCACTGATAGCTTTTACACCACCAACACCAAGTTCGCATCGTTTACGGCATGGACTACCGGGGTTTCTAATCCCGTTCGCTCCCCATGCTTTCGCGTCTCAGCGTCAGGAACGGCCCAGGAGGCCGCCTTCGCCACTGGTGTTCCTCCCGATATCTACGCATTTCACTACTACACCGGGAATTCCACCTCCCTCTACCGTCCTCGAGCCTGACAGTATCGAACGGCCTCTCCCAGTTGAGCCAGGAGCTTTCACATCCGACTTGTCAAGCCGCCTACACGCGCTTTACGCCCAGTAAATCCGGATAACGCTTGCCTCCTACGTGTTACCGCGGCTGCTGGCACGTAGTTAGCCGAGACTTATTCCTGAGGTACCGTCCTTCCTCTTCCCTCAGAAAAGCGCTTTACAACCCGAAGGCCTTCATCGCGCACGCGGCGTTGCTGCATCAGGCTTTCGCCCATTGTGCAATATTCCCTACTGCTGCCACCCGTAGGTGTATGGACCGTGTTTCAGTTCCATTGTGGGGGGCCACCCTCTCAGGTCCCCTACCCGTCATTGCCTTGGTAGGCCGTTACCCTACCAACTAGCTGATGGGACGCAGGCCCCTCCCGAAGCGGATTGCTCCTTTACTCATCGAATCTCTAACCTCAATGAGCACATGGGGTATTAGCTCCAGTTTCCCGGAGTTATCCCCCTCTTCGGGGCAGGTCACCAACGCGTTACTCACCCGTTCGCCACTAGGAAATCCACTGTACATGTACGAATACAAGTACGGTGGCTCCTCGTTCGACTTGCATGTATTAGGCACGCCGCCAGCGTTCATCCTGAGCCAGGATCAAACTCTCCGCAAAAACGTGCATCCGAAGATGCAGGATTTACTGTATTGACTAGGCTTTTCGCTTTCTGTCACTCTTCAGTTGTCAAGGTACCATTTTTGCTTGGCAATCGTGTATTCTATCAACGTTATCCAAGCCTGTCAAGCTTTTTAGACACAAAAACAAGAACCGACATCCGGTTTGTTGACATCGGCGCTCGTTAGATGCGTCTATTCACTTTTGATGGATCTGCCCTTGCAGGCGAGGTCCGAGGTGATCAGCTGTGACGGTTGGGGATTATACAGCAGAAATTGTGGCTGTCAAGGGTTTTGGCAACCAATTTTCAAAATTGCTCAAATTCAGCCCTCAATCCATGGCCTGGCGCCCCGACAACGCCCGCAGCAGGGTGTTCTGATCGGCGTACTCCAGGTCGCCGCCCACCGGCAGGCCGCGCGCCAGGCGAGTGACGGTAAGATCAAAAGACGTCAACCGCTCCTTGAGATAAACCGCGGTGGCATCTCCTTCCATGCTGGGGTTGGTCGCCAGAATCACCTCACGCACACCCCCACCCTGAACGCGCCTCAGCAAGGCGCGGATAGTCAGGTCATCCGGGCCAACACCCTCGATGGGTGAGAGCGCGCCCTGCAGCACGTGGTATACACCGCCAAAGCCGCCCGTGCGTTCCAGGGCAACCACGTCCAGCGACTCTTCGACCACACAAATCAGGCTGCGGTCGCGCCCCTCATCACGACAGACGGCGCATTCGGCGTGCCCGGCCTCGGTGATATTAAAACAGGTCTGACAAAACGCGGTGCCGCGCTTGAGGGCATCAAGCGCCGCGGCCAAGTCCAACGCCAGCTCATCCGGGGCGCGCAGCAGATAAAATGTCAGCCGGGAGGCAGTTTTCGGGCCAACCCCCGGCAGACGCGAAAAGGCATCGATCAGATCCTGAATAGGCGCGGGGAGCAACATAGAAAACCTCCCAGCCTAGAAGGGCAGGCCGCTGGTCAGTGGGCCGAGACGTTCGGTGGCCAACTCGCGCGATTGATCGAGCGCGCTGTTGACGGCCAAGACGATCAAATCCTGCAGCATTTCCACATCCATCTCCGCCACCATCTCGGGGGCCAGCTCCAACGCCTGAAGCCGCTGGTCACCCGTGACCACAGCCTTCACCGCGCCGCCGCCGGTCGTCGCCGAGACGGTCTCAGTTTTCAGCGCTTCTTGAGCGGCCAGCAGTTGTTCCTGCAACTGCTGGATTTGCTGCATCATGCCCCCCATCCCTTTGGGCGTGCCAGGGCGTTTTGGTCGTTTCGCCATCTTACCTCCAAATCTTACTCATCATCAGGGCCTAGAACCTATCATCGAATTGCGCCGTTGGTCGAGTTAATTGAAACCCGGCTGACCTGCCCGCTGCCGCGCGCTACTGGATATCAACGATCTTGCCGCCCAGGTCGCGCAGCGCGGTGGCGACCATGCCGTTCTGATCGATATCGGGGGGCAACTCACCGCCGGGCGCGACGACGCACAACACTGGCACACTTTTGCCCAACACGCTGGTCATCACCTCTTGCAAAATATCCAGGTGCTCGCCAGATTCCATCTTCGATTTCGCGAAATCGCCGTTGAAACCCAGCACCAGCGTGTTTCCCTTCATCCCCAGCGGGCGGCATGAGTTGAGCAAAGCCTGAGTTTGGGGATTACGCTCGCGCACCGCTTTAAGAATTTGTTCCCACTGACTGGCCAGGGAGGTCGGAGCCTGAGCATCCACCGCGGCGGTCGCGGCCGCTTTCTGCGGCCTGGGAGCAGGCGCGGCCTGGGGATTAGTAGCCCGCTTCAACGGTGCCTGCTGCGGTACTGCAGCCGGCGCAGGAGCAGGCTCGACGGCAGGCGCTTCCAGGGCTTCCATAAAAGCCATTTCTAACGGCAGGGCCGGGTGCCAGGCGTTCCGCATCCCGGCAGCGGCCTGGTTGAACGCCCGGATTACCGCCAGCAGGCACGCCGCGGGCAAGGCCTGCGCGTGCGCGGCCATCTCCGCGCGCATCTCAGCAGGGACGTCTACCTGATCGGCGTTTCCGGCGCGAATCAACAGCAAGCCGCGCAGATACTCGACGACCTGCCGGGCGAACTGGCGCGGGTCAGCGCCAGCATCCAGACTGGCGTGAATGATATCCAGCCCGCGGCCCGCCTCTCCACCCAACAGCGCGGCGATAAGCGAAACCACCGATTGCCCCGTGGTCGTCCCCAACACGGCCTGCGCCATCTCGAGAGTGATACTCTCCGTAGCGGAGGCCAGTTGATCCAGCAGCGAAATGGCATCCCGCAGGCTGCCAGTAGCCTGACGAGCGATCAAGGGGAGCACAGCATCCTCCACTTCGATGCCCTCGTGCTCTACAATCGTCCGCAACACAGCGACGATATCCGCCACCGGGATGCTGCGAAACTCATGACGCTGACAGCGCGAGAGCACGGTAGCCGGAATTTTATGCACCTCAGTGGTCGCCAGCACGAAGATAGCATGCGCCGGGGGCTCTTCCAGCGTTTTGAGCAAGGCGTTGAACGCCGCGCCGGAGAGCATGTGAACTTCGTCGATAATGTAGATTTTGTAACGGCCCTGGTTGGGAGCGAAGTTGATCTTGTCGCGCAGATCGCGCACATCGTCCACCCCATTGTTGGAAGCAGCATCAATCTCGATCAAATCCATAAAACGGCCATTGTTGATCGCCAGACAATGCTCGCACTGATTACAAGGACGTTGAGCAGGGTCTTCCGCCAGGCAGTTGACCGCTTTTGCCAGCAGGCGCGCCGAGGTGGTCTTCCCCGTGCCGCGCGGCCCGGCGAACAGGTAGGCGTGCGCCACCCGCTCCGCCGCCACCGCGTTGCGCAGCGTGGTGGTGATATGCTCCTGCCCAATGACCTGATCCCAGGTTTGGGGACGCCATTTGCGATAAAAAGCCTGTGTCATGGGGTTTCTCTATCGCTCTTCCAAAAGCGATTTCACCTCGCCCCTAGTGTATCACGAGGCGAGAAGTACGGTCAATCGGAGGCGCCTTTCCAGGGAGCGACAAACCTCTTGCAACCGGGGGCAAACCATTCAGGGAATCAAAAACGTAGCCTGCTCCTCGCCCCCTGCATCGAACAACGTGACCGTCTCTCCCGAACGCCAGACGGCTTCATCCAGTCCCCAGAACAATTCCAACGGCGTATCTACCCCCACGCGAGTGTTTACCACGATCTGCCCGCCCTCATACAAGGTCACCTGAGGGAACGTGTAGATATTGCCGTCCTCATCGCGCAACTGCCAACCCGCCAGGGCGTGCTTCCCCCCTCCCACCTCGCCCAGCAGCACCCGTTCGGTGCCCAGATCGCCCACCCCGACGACCGAAACGATCTGTATGCTGCCGGCAGCCGGGGAACCGTCCACCGCCGTGGCGGATGCCGTCGGCGAGGCAGCGGCAGGCGCCTCCGTCGGCGCGGGGACGTAAACCACCTGGTTGGCGCCCAGCGAATCAGCATCGCTCATGCCGTTAATGGCGAGCAACTCCTCCACCGTGGTATCGTAAAGCAGGGCAATATCGCTCAGGGTCTCCCCCGGACGCACTTGATGCGGCTGCAAGAGGCGCTCCGGCGCGGCGGTGGGGAGCACCACATCAGTGGCGGCGGGATGGTTTTCGAGCGGTTGAGGGATTTCCGCCACGGCGCGCTCAATCATCGATTGCTGCGCACGGCTCCACAAGGTCAACACCAGCCAGACCGTGCTGGCCGAGACGAGGACGTTCAACAACAAATACCCGAAAAGCTGTTTTCGCTGCATACAGGCTCCGATCAGCGCCGGCACCCTGTTGACTCCAGAGTGCCCAGGCACTACAATGCCAAGATGAATAACCATCCATAATTATAAAGCAGGTTCCCATGCCTTACCTGATTGACGGTCACAACCTGATTCCCAAACTTCCCGGCGTCAGCCTGAGCGATATTGATGACGAAAAGCGGCTGATCAAAATCTTGCAGGAGTTTGCGCGCCACAAGCCTGGCAAACGCATCGAGGTCTACTTCGACCGGCGCGCGCCGGGAGCCAGGCGCACACACACCTTTGGGAATATCCGCGCTCATTTCATTGCTCCCCCAGCCGACGCCGACGCGGCGATCATCTCCCGCCTGAAAAAACTGGGTGGCGCGGCGCGCACCTGGACGGTAGTCAGCTCCGACCGGAGGGTGCAAGCCGCGGCGCGAGAAGCCGGCGCGCGCGTGCTGCAGGCCGAAGAATTCACCCGCCAGATCCGCGCGGCGAACAGCGCCACCCGGTCATCGCCCTTACCCAGCCAGAAAACCCAGGCCAACCTCTCCCCCGAAGAGATCGACGAATGGGAGGCGCTGTTCAGGCGGCGCCGGCAATAATCCCTCCCCTGGCCGCTGCAAGCCCCCTACGATTAACATCAGGCTTGTGAAATTTCGCACCTCGACCTACCTCCGCAGGCTTTCCTGTGATATACTTCAAAAATCTGTTGCGGTTATCGCCACCGAAATGATCTAAAACGCCCGATTTGGGGGCACAAGTGACCTGCCTTGCTTGCGCCCCCAATTGCTGTGCAATGGCGAATAACCATCTTGCCCGTCTGTCTGGCGACGGGCAAAATCCATTTCACCTTGCGAAGGAGCCTTTATGTTCCTGGAGTATCTTCCCATCGCCGTACTGATCTTCCTCTCCACCGGATTGGCCGCGCTGGTGGTCATCCTTGGGCATCTGTTTGGCCCACGGCGCCCCACCAAGGCCAAATCGCTGCCGTACGAATCAGGCATGAACCCCTACGGGCCCGGCACACGTCGCATGTCGGTGCGCTTCTACCTGATCGCGGTGCTGTTCATCCTCTTCGACATCGAAATTATCTTCTTCCTCCCCTGGGCCGTGGTGCTGCGTGATTTCATCGCCAATAGCCTGGGGCTTTTTGCATTGTTGGAGATGTTCGTCTTCATCGCCATCTTACTGGTAGGTTACGTGTATGCCTGGAAGAAAGGAGCCCTGGAATGGGAATAGAACAAAAACTCGCCAACATGGGGATTGTGACCACCACCTTGGAACAGGCGGTCAACTGGGGGCGCACCCGCGCTATGTGGCCGCTGCTCTCCGGCCTGGCCTGCTGCGCCATCGAGATGATGGCATCCCAGGCTTCGCACTACGATATGAGCCGCTTCGGCATGGAGCTGATGCGCCCCAGCCCGCGTCAATCTGACCTCTTGATCGTCGCCGGGCGTGTCAGCCGCAAGATGGCCCCGGTGCTACGCCGGCTGTACGACCAGATGCCTGACCCCAAATGGGCCATCGCCATGGGCGATTGCGCCTCCTGCGGAGGCGTGTTCAACAACTATGCCATCGTGCAGGGGGTGGATGAGGTCATCCCCATCGACGTTTACGTAGCGGGTTGCCCGCCGCGCCCCGAGGGGTTGATCCACGCCATCCTCACCCTGCACGAAAAAATCCAAAACGAAAAATTCGCCGATTGGAAATAGCCATCACAGGCAAATGGGGAGCAACGTGGGGAACGACCTCCACCCGCTCTCCGGGAGGCTACAACACACGCTATGAACGAAAAACTGGCTGACGTTATACAAACGCTTAAGGACGAGTTCAAAGCCGAAGAAATCGTCTTTCGCGGCGAACACACGCTGCTCATCGCCCCCGATCAGGTGGCGGATGTTTGCCGCCGCCTGCGCGACGATCTGGGCTTCAACGTGCTCTCCGGCATTACGGCGGTGGATTACTGGCCCGAAGGCGAACCACGCTTTCATGTGATCTACCTGCTCTTTGCCCTGGAAGAGAACCTGGCCCTGCAACTACGCGCCCCCGTCCCCGGCGAAAACCCCACCGTGCCCACCGTCGAGGGGATTTACCCCAACGCGAACTGGTACGAGCGCGAGGTGTGGGATATGTTCGGCATCAAGTTCGACGGCAATTCCGATTTGCGTCGCATCCTGATGCCGTATGAATGGGAAGGTCACCCGCTGCGCAAGGACTACCCCCTGGGTTACGAAGAAGTGCAGTTCACCTTCAACGCCGAAGAAATTGACGCTAAAAAGCCCTACGCGCAAGAATAAGCGCAGCGGCAGAAACGCAAGAGGTCCTTATGGTCCAACTTCAAGAAATCACCATGGATGAACTGAAGCACCTGGTTTCCGACCGCGCCATCGCGGGCGAGACCATGGTGTTGAACATGGGGCCGCAGCACCCCAGTACGCACGGCGTGCTGCGCCTGATGCTGGAACTCGACGGCGAGACGGTGATCAACTGCGTGCCCGATATCGGCTACCTGCACACCGGCGTCGAAAAGAACATGGAGGCCAAGCGCTATCTGCAGGCCGAAGTGATGACCGATCGCCTGGACTACCTCAACACGGTGGGCAACAACCTGGCTTACTGCCTGGCGGTGGAAAAGCTGGTTGACCTGGACGTACCCGAACGGGCGCAGGTCATCCGCGTCATCCTGGCCGAGCTGCAACGCATCGCCTCCCACCTGGTCTGGCTGGGCACCTCGGCGCTCGATCTGGCGGCCATGTCAGTATTCCTGTACTGCTTCCGCGAGCGCGAGATGATCCTCGAGATACTCGAACTGGTCTCCGGCCAACGGATGATGACCACCTACATCCGCCCCGGCGGGCTATGGCGCGACGTACCCGCGGGTTTCGAAGAGGCGGTGCAAAACTTCATCGACTATTTCCCGGCACGCATCGATCAATACGAAGGGCTGCTCACCCGCAACCCGCTCTTCATCGACCGCACCAAAGGGATCGGCGTGATTTCCGCCGAGGACGCCATCGCCCACGGATTGACCGGCCCCTCGCTGCGCGGCTCCGGCGTGCCCTACGACAACCGCAAGCTGCGCCCCTACAGCGGCTACGAAGAATACGAGTTCGACGTCCCCACCGATGATCGCGGCGACGTGTACGCCCGCTATATCGTCCGCATCCAGGAGTTCCGCGAATCTCTGCGCATCATTCGCCAGGGGTTGGCGCGCCTGAAAGACCTGGAAGGCGCCCCAGTGCGCAGCAGCAACCGCAAATTCGTGCCGCCGCCGCGCTCAGAGATCGGCACCAGCATGGAAGCGTTAATCCACCACTTCAAACTGTGGACGGATGGCTTCACCGCCCCCAAAGGGCATGTATATATGCCCGTCGAATCGCCGCGCGGCGAGCTGGGCGTTTACCTCGAAGGCGATGGGGGCAACCGCCCTTACCGCGTCTACTGGCGCACGCCCTCGTTTGCCCACCTACAGGCGATCCCCTTGCTCAGCAAGAATCACCTGATCGCCGACCTGGTGGCTATTATCGGCAGTGTTGATATTGTCCTGGGAGATGCAGACCGGTGAACAAGCTAGCAGAACAATACGCCAACGAAATCGAAGCCATCCTGGCGAAATACCCGCCGGAGCACAAACGCTCGGCGGTCATGCCGCTGCTCTATCTCGCCCAGCGCGAGGGCGGCTTTGTCTCCAAGCGCGATATTCGCGATATCGCTGAAATTTGCGAGATCTCCACCAGCGAGGTTGCTTCGCTGATCGGGTTCTACACCCTGTACCACGATGAGCCCGCCGGGAAAATCCGCATTCAGATCTGCAACGACCTTCCCTGCGCTCTGCGCGGGGCAGATCAATTCCTCAATGAGCTTTGCGACGCTCTGGGCATCCAGCCCGGCGAGACCACGCCCGACGGCCTGATCACCGTCGAGGCGGTGATGTGCCTGGCCGCTTGCGACAAAGCCCCCATGTTCCAGACGCAAACCGGCGAGGGGATTGAATACCATGAAAACATGAGCGTGGAAAGCACGCTGCAACTGATCGAAACCTGGCGCGAAAAGGAGGCCGCCCAATGAGCGAACACATCCTGTTGCGCCATCGGGATATCCCCGATATCCACAAGCTCGAAGTCTACCAAAAGCACGGCGGTTTCGCGGCCTTCAAACAGGCCGTCACCCAGATGCAGCCCGATGAAGTCACCGAAGTGGTCAAAGCTTCAGGACTGCGCGGGCGCGGCGGTGCGGGCTTCCCCACCGGCTTGAAATGGTCGTTCATCGACAAGAAGAACTGGCCACATTATGTGGTCGCCAACGCCGATGAATCCGAACCGGGCACGTTCAAGGATCGCGAGATCATGGAGCGCAACCCCTTCCAGTTTCTGGAGGGCGTGGCCATCGCATCCTACGCGGTGGGCGCCAACGCGGCTTACATTTACTGCCGCGGCGAGTTCTGGCACCTCACCCATGAGCTGGACAAGCGCATCGCCGAGATGGAGGCCGCCGGCCTGCTGGGCGACAAGCTCTTCGGCAGCGATTATTCCCTGCGCATCTACAC
>WFTY01000388.1 GCA_015485245.1 Anaerolineales bacterium
ATGAAGATCGACGCCGTACCGGGCCTGACAACCACGATGTACCTCACCGTGACAGAAACTGGCACCTTCGAAGAAAACCCCAACCTGCGAGTGCAGTGCGCCGAATTGTGCGGAACCGGCCACGCCCGCATGCGGGCCAGCGTTGAGGTTGTGACGGCGGAAGAATTCGCCGCCTGGGTTGAAGCCATGCAGGCCAACGCTCCCTGACAACCTTTTTACCCCATAAAAACTAACCAACACATATGAGGAGTATACTTCAGATGAAACGCTTTTTATTCGTTACCCTGTTACCGGCTCTTGCGCTCTTGCTGACAGCCTGCGGTGGGTCACAGGCCCCCGCCGGGCCGGTAGAAGTCACCATCGAGCTCTCCGAATTTCAATTCACCCCATCCAAACTGGAACTGCGCGTGGGGCAGCAAGTCACCCTTCATCTCAAGAACGTCGGGGAAAAGGATCACGAACTCATGATCGGCAAAGACGTCAAAATCACCAACGGCCTGGCCAACGGCTTTGAAACCGACTTCTTCGCCAGCATCCAGGACTCCATGCAAATGAGCGGCACCGGGGCGATGTTTATGAACGGCGGCGTCACGCTGGCCGGCGACATGGGCGATATGAACATGAACGAGGGTGGCGACTCCGGCGGCGACATGGCGATGAGCGACTCCGGCGGCGAAGAGCACAACGACGGCGGCGCGGACGCGGAGCACGGTGGCAACGATCACACCGGCTTTATGGTCATGCTGCCAGCCTCTGGAGAGACGCCCGCAGAAGCCACGCTCACCTTTACCGTTACGGAAGATATGGTCGGCACCTGGGAAATGGGTTGTTTCCAGGAAGACGGCCAGCACTACGACGATGGCATGGTCGGGAAGATCGTAGTCAAACACTGACCACCCACCCTCCTAAAACGCCAACCGGGGTTCGGTAAAGCTCACCGAACCCCGGTTTTGTTTTCCGCCTTGAGGGATCCATCACCACACAGGAAGGGGACGTGGGAGGCCTTCATTCAGGAGGCGCCCCTCGCTTAGTTAAGCGCGTCCACCATCAAAGCCACGAACAGAAAAGCCAGATACATGCTGGAGTGACGGTACATCTTCCAGGCCAGCTTGTTCCCACCGCGCTTCCACACTTTCCATGCGGATAGCAGCAACCAGCCCCCCAGGGCGACCGCGGCCACCAGGTAGATGCTCCCTCCCAGGCCAAAGAAAGGCAACACCAGCGTAAGCGCCACAAGCTCCAGCGTGTAGATGAAAATCTGGAAGCGGGCAGCTTTTTCGCCGCGCACCACCGGGAGCATAGGCACCCCAGCGCGGGCGTAATCTTTGCGGCGCACGATGGCCAGCGCCCAAAAGTGCGGCGGAGTCCACATAAACACAACCGCGAAGAGGAACAAAGCCGGGATGTTGAGGCTGCCTGTGACCGCCGCCCAACCAACCAGCGGCGGGATCGCCCCGGCTCCGCCTCCGATGACAATGTTCTGCACGGTGGCTTTTTTGAGAAAAATGCTGTACAGCAGCACATAATACACGATCCCGGCGAGTGAGAGCAGCGCCGCCAACAGGTTGACGAAGATCGCCATCACGTAAAACGAGAGCAGCGTCATCACCACACCGAAGGCCAATCCCTCCCCTGGAGTCAGCCGCCCGGCAGGCAGCGGACGCTTTTGCGTGCGCTGCATTTTGACATCATCCTCGCGGTCGATATATTGATTGATGGCGCTGGAGCCGCCGGCGGCGAGATACCCGCCCAGCAAAACCCAGAAGGTCAACTTCAACGTGGGCCAGGCATGCCCGCCAATCACCATCCCGGCGTAGGTGGTCACCAGCAGCAAGGCGACCACAATCGGTTTGGTGAGCATGAAAAAGTCGCGCAGTACGTGCTGCCGCGTCTTTGCCTGGGCGGCTTCTATCTTCTCGTCCACGGCGCTGCGCCCGGCCAGGCCAACAAAGAACACCTGCAACAACATGGCAACCCACACGGCGATCGCGGTGCTTGAGTGCAGCACTTTCAGATAAAGCGGGAAAGTGCGCGTCGCCGCCAGCGCGCCGAGGGAGATCTGCATCAGGAACAACGTGCTCACACCCGTGGTCGCCACCAGGATTGGCGTCTGGCTGCGCTGCGATTGCCACGCCCGATAGAGCAGAATGAGCATCAACACCGCAACCGCGCTGACGAACAGACGGTGCGTCATTTGCACCCAGCCGAGCGTCGTCGCTGGCAGCCAGCCCGCAGGGCCACAAAGCGGCCAGCCAGGGCAGCTCTGCGACGCGCCGGTCACTCGCACCACACGCCCGCTGATGAGCAAAATCAGCATGCCGCCAAAAGTCAACAGCGACAAACGGGCAAACGGAGAACGATATTTCAGTTGAGGGATGGCGAGGCGCTTGAGCATGGTTATTCTCTCTTTTCTTCTTTGTTCACGAAAATCGGGTATCCAATCGCCAGGGTGATGGCAAACAAAAACCATTGCACCGCATAGCCCAGGTGCGGGCCTTCTGTAAGCTCCACCTCGGGCAGGCTGCGGTAGGGCATCTCCGAACGGCCTTCCTCGGGCGCTTGCTGAATGTAGACGGGCAACAAGGAATACGGCATCTGCTCGCCGATCATCTCCAGGGTGACGAAATTCCAGGCGTCCAGCCGCTCACCCGTCTGGGGTTGATCCAGGCGCCCGCCCACGCTGGGCTGTGGCTGCGACCGGCGAATGATCCCCTGCACAGTGACGCGGCCCGGTTCGTCAAATGCTGACCAGTCACCGCTCTGATAATCCTCAAGGGGGATCCAGCCACGGTCCACCAGCACAGCCTGATCGCTCCCCGCGATCACCAAGGGGGTCAACAAATGCACGCCCAGGCGGTTGCCCCACACCTGGTTCCGAATAGCGATCTGTTGGGCGTGATCGTATTCGCCGATGACCACCACAGCGCGATACTCCATCGCCGGCAGGTCGGCGTCCAGGGCAGCACCACTCAGCTCCAACGGCGGCTGCGCCATCTGCGCGCTGACGCGGGCGTTAAACGCCCGCCGCTGCGCCAGGCGATCCAACTGCCACACCCCCAACCGCGACATCACCGCCAGAGCAGCCAATACCAATAACGTCGTCCCTATCCAACGGCGGCTGAAAAGCGTCTTGAGCATATTTGGATTATCCCGTTGTTTTGAGCGCAGACTCGGCGGCTTCGTCATTCTTTTGCTGTTGACGGTCTTTCCCCACCGGGAAAAGCAACAGACTGTATACAAAGAAAAACATCGTGGTTGGCGGGGTAGCCAGGACGAAAGCCTGCAAACGCGAAAGCGCCGTGGTGCGCGGACGAACATCAAAATTCAAATAGCGAGAAGGTGTGAAGGTGCAACCCAGGGTGTATTTGTTAGCGTCGTCCATGGTCAGGCTGGCGCTGCTCCCCGGCGGGATGTAAAGCGCCCCCAGCTCATGGGGAACGCTATCCTCATTACGCACCAACAGTCGATCCCCAATAACAAACACCATTTCTTTGGGGATGCTGGGCGGTTCTTCGCCCGCTGCCACACGTTCAGCCGTGCCCGCCGGGATGACCAGTTCGACCGTCTCGGTGGGACGGTCGGTCTTCTCTTTCAACACCAGATGCGCGCCCTCGTTGACCAGCGTCACAAACACCAACGAAAAGGCAAGGACGAGCCAAAAGCGGCGCACATACGGGGAAATTTTCAAATTCATCAGCCAGACTTCTTTCGGGTCACGTTTATTCGCGTAAAAGATGGATCAAATCATCAGCCATCGCCTCGGCGGCCATCCCAAAGGGGAAAGTCAGGCGCAGGTTTCCCTGGGCGTCAACCACGTAAATGCGCGCCGTGTGATCCATGGTGTATCCACCGGCGTCGCCAACTTCCTGTTTTTGCCGGAAAACCCCATACGCCTGCCAGACCGCTTCCAGTTGCGCGAAATCACCGCTCAGGGCAATAAACTCAGGATCGAACGTGGTCACATATTGATGCAACGCGTCCACCGAGTCGCGCTCCGGGTCCACGGTGATAAACACAAAGCGCACATCATCGGCCCGCTCTCCGAGGCGCGCCTTGATCTTCTGAAAATCGTACAACGTGGTTGGGCAAACATCGGGACAATGAGTGTAACCAAAAAAGAGCAACACCACCTTGCCGCGCTGCTCAGCCAGGGTAAAGATCGTCCCCTCGCCCGCAGGGAGGCTGAAATCCGCCGCCGGCACGGGGGGATCAATTAACGATCCCTGGTACGTGTACGAGCGCGCCAGCCAGGCGTAACCGGCCACAATCAGCAACCCGATGAGCAGACCAATGCCCAACTGCAAAATCAGCCTTTTAAACATCAGCCCTCGTTCAACATCTTGCCTGCAAGTATACAGCATTCAGCGACCAGAACTGCACCCATCTGGTCGCTGAAACGCTGTGATGCGATTGGCAAGCACTTCTTACCCTGCCACGGTACCGATCAGATAGAGCGCGGGGTAGAAGAAAATCCAAACCACATCAACAAAGTGCCAGTAAACCGCCGCGGCCTCCACCTGCCAATGCTTCTCAGCAGAATACAGACCCTTGCGCCCGTTGCGATAGACGATGCCCAGAAAGATCACACCGGTGAGCACATGGAAGGCGTGCATGCCGGTCATCATGTAGAAGACCGCGCCTACCACGTCGTCCGCGGGGCCAAACGGCGCCAAGCGCCACTCCACGCCCACAACACCCAACAGGAAGGCCACGCCCAGCACGAGGGTGATCAACGTACCGCGCAGAAAGGTCTTTTCATCGCCGTGGGCGATGGCGGTCTCGGCGCGGTTCATAAAGAAGCTGCTCACTAACAACATCGCGGTAACGATCAGGCCGAGAGTTTGATCCAGGTGCGGACGGGTGTTGCCCAGCAGGTAAAAACGGCTGACCAGCAGCCCGCCAAACACAAAGCTATCGGAAAGCAGGAAGAGCCACAGGCCCAACCGGTTGGTGGCGGTTTTGTACGCGTAGCTAGCGCGCACTTCACTCGTGACATTAGTGGTCATGGCTGCCCTCCTCGGCAAACAACAACGGCAGGTGCATATAGTTTTGCACGACGAACCAGGCCTTGATGATCGCGATGACGAAGAACAGCGACCACCAGGGCGCGCCCACCACAGCGAGGGCGTATTCCCCAGCCGTCAACACCGCCAGGATGATGAACACATAAACGCCCAACTGCATGGCTTTTTTCTTCTTATCGTTATTTTCCATGGTTTTCTCTCTTTATTTCGAACAAACACGGCTATCTCTGTCCAGAGAGGCGCTTACCGTTACCGCGCCTCTGGCAGATGGGTTAATCAGCGGCAGCCGGCTCCGACGCAGCGCCAAAACGCACATACTCTGCATCCGCCAGGCCATAGTCATACGGTTCGCCCACAACAACGAACGGATGCTCGGCGTAGTTGTGTTCAGGAATCGGCGAGGGCAATTGGAACTCGGGGGAACGCGAATTCCAGGGGTTGGCTACCGCCACCTCACCGCTACGGATGCTGCGCACCAGGTTGAACAGGAAGAGCAGCACCGAGAAGGCGATCACATAGCCAGCGATGGTAACCAGCGTTTGTGTGTTGTCAAAGCCCAGGGCAGGGTCGTAATCGGCGATGCGGCGGCGCATCCCCAGCAAACCGACGCGCATCTGCCCCAGCGACATAAGATAAAACGCCGGGAACATCAGCCAGAAATGCAGCTTGCCCAGCTTCTCGTTGTACATCTTGCCGGTGAACTTGGGGAACCAGTAGTAAATCGCCGCGAACCAAGGGAAGACAAAACCGCCAAACATGGTGGCGTGGAAGTGCCCCACAATCCAGTAGCTATCCTGCAGATGCAGGTCAGTGGCTACCGTGGCGTTGGGCGGCCCGGTCAACCCGCCGAGCAGGAAGATGGAGACCGCGCCCAGCGTGAAGAGCATCGGCGTCTCAAAGCTCATTCTGCCCCGCCACATGGTGCCCACCCAGCTAAAGAACTTTACGCCAGTGGGGACGGCCACCAGCAAGGTGCTGTACATAAAGGGAACCCGCAGGTATTCCTCCATACCGGCGGTGAACATGTGGTGCGCCCAGACGAAGAAGCCCACCAGGGCGATGCCCAACGAAGACATGGCGATCCACTTGTAACCAAAGAGCGGCTTGCGCACAAACACCGGCAACAACTCGCTGATGATGCCCAACCCCGGCAGGATAAAGACGTATACCGCGGGGTGTGAGTAGAACCAGAACAAGTGCTGGAAAAGGATCACATTCCCGCCCTTGGCCGGGTCGAAGAAGCCCATGCCAAAGAGACGCTGGAACATCACCATCTGGAACGAGAGGCCGATCAACTGCGTGGCCGTCAGGCCGATAATCGAAGTCGCCACCGCCGCCCAGACGAAGATGGGCATACGAAAATAACTCATCCCCGGAGCGCGCATCCGTATAACTGTGACGATCAGGTTCAACGAGCCGAGGATGGAGGACAACCCGATGAAATAAACGCCCAGGAAGAACATCTGCATCCCCAGGGGAGCGCGGGCGCTCAGGGGAGGGTATCCCGTCCAACCGGTGTCAAAACCGCCCAGGAACAGGCTGCTGACCACCAGCAAAGCGCCGGGGACGTTGACCCAATAGGCAAAGGCGTTCAGGCGGGGAAAGGCCATATCGCTGGCGCCAATCAACAGCGGGACGAGATAATTCGACATCGCGCCCACCCCCAGCAAAATCGAGGCGATCATCACAATACCGTGCAGCCCCACCAGCGTGTTGAACATATCCAGTTCGATCAATTGCAACCCGGCCCTTGCCAGCTCGGCGCGGAAGATCAGAGCAAAACTGCCAGCCAGCAACATCACTACAACCGAGGTGACGCCATACTGGATGCCGATCACCTTATGGTCGTAGGAGATGTTGAAGTACTTCGCCCAACCGGGTTGCTCTGGGTCGGCTGCGTGGTGGTCCGAAACCGGTTCACCCAGCGCCATCTTATACCAGTCGCGGATCGTACCCGCCCCCACCAGGAAGAACAGTACGCCCAAAAAGGCGCCGAACACCCCGGCAGGCTCAGCCTTCCAGGCGGGAAGCCCCATCAACAATCGGATGAGGGTGACAACCCCTATCCCCACCAGCGTGCCAAGGATTTGAAAAACAATGCCCCGCACAAGGCTTAAGGAAAAGATGTTAACTCGTTTCGTTGCGCTCATAATTACTTCCTTTGATACACGTCGCAGGTTAATCCGACTCTTGCTCGCTCAGGCTCTTGATGAATTCAATCACATCCTGAACCTGTTCATCCGTCATGCTCTGACCCGTTGGAGGCATCAACACCGTCTCAAAACCCTGGACGATCTTGGCTTGCGGATCACGAATGGATTCAAAGAGATACGCCTCGTCAGCGATGACTGTTGAACCATCAGCCAGGGTCACTTCTTCACCAAACAACCCTTTCCAGGAGGGGCCAACGCGCGGCGTGCCATCGATTGAGTGACAGGCTGCACAGCCAAATTGCTGATACCACTCTGCGCCGCGTTCAACGGGGGTGCCCGAAGGCCCTTGCATCTGCTCTTGCACCCACTGATCAAAGGCTTCAGGCTCCATCACGATCACGTCTGCCAGCATATAGGCGTGCTGCGTGCCGCACAGCTCGGCGCAGCGTACTTTATACCTCCCCACCTTGGTAGGGGTGATGCGCAATTCGCGCTCCATCCCATCACCCGGCAGGGCATCCTGCTTCACACGGAACTCCGGAACCCAGAACGAATGGATCACATCGGTGGAGGTGGTCATAATCAGGCTCTGGCGATTCACCGGCAGGCGCAGCTCGTCGGAGATGAAGCCATAATCGGTGTACTCAAAACGCCACGACCACTGTTGCCCCACCGCGGTGATGTTCGTGGCATTGGGATCCGCCCGGCGGACCTCGGCCAAAGCCTGAGAACCCAAATAGGCAAAATACAACACCGTTATCAGCGGGATAATCGTCCAGACGATTTCCAGCGGCGTGTTGCCTTCAAAGTGATCCCCCTGCTCATCTTCTTTGCGGCGAAAGACCACGATGCTGTACAGCATGAAGCCAATAATCAGGGCAAAGAGAAAAGAAATCGTCCAGACGTGCTTCTGGAAGAGTTGATCGATGAAAACGCTCTGTAAGCTGGCCTGTTCCGGCATCAGGCCGATCGCGCTCAACCCCGTTCCGACTGCCACAGTTAGAATTGCCACCAGAATTGCTACAAGAATAAAGTGTTTCATAGTACATCGCTCTCCTCGATTATCGTTTTGAAACCTTCCGATAACACCAGCCTAAAACTCAGGCCAGCGGGTCGCTCACCAGCGAGGTAATTTGCAAATCGATTCACCTCAATCCTCACGGGGGGAGGCAAACCCCTCCCCCAGCCAGTCATCCATGCGCGAGGCCTCCATCGTCCTGCGGTCATAGACAATCGCCTCGGCGCCTGCCGGGCTTTCTTCCAGTGAAAGCACCACAATACGCAAAGCCCCTTCAGCCTTCAAAAAATCCTCCAGAAATTCATCGCGATTGAGGGTTTCATCGTCATAGTCCACAATCACCACGTCGGGGGTCAGCGCCTGCAAAGCAACGCTGGCCTCTTCGGTAGTAGACACCATCCCTACCACGACCACTGCATCGCCCCAGCGAGTTTCCAATAAATGCCGCAAACCATTACCAAATAAAGCATGACTGGAGGCAATAAGAACGCGTTTCGGTCTGGCAGACATAACCTTCATACATACCGTTATTGTGAGGAAGCAAGAGACGCCGCGCTCAAGGCGGCCAGACAAAGCCGAATAGCGGCAAACAAGATGAACACTCTCTAAACTTTACCAGGAAGCGAGGGGCATTGCACTCACCCCCCCATCGCCCAAAAGGATGATTTTTAAATCACCTTTCTGTGGCATTGAAATCCCCCAGCAAAAGATGAGCAACTGATTAAAATCTGAACCAATGCATTCACCTCGCCCAGCCCCGCGCGCGGGCGCACGCCGTCGATGGCACCCCTCACCATTTCCCAAAGGAGCAACTATTATGCGCAAGACCAAAACCTTCCTGTTATGGGGGATATTCCTGCTACTAAACGCCTTGGTGATGGCCGGATGCGAGGCGCCGGCCACCCTAACCGTTGTGCCCTCCCCCACTCCGGAGGCAACCGCTGAACCCGAGGGGCCTCCTGGGTCATCTGTGAAGGCAGCCGACCTGATCGGCGCCTGGGTGGACGCCGGCGCTCCGGAAAACGACCCCTTCGAGTACGTCGGCATAGACGGCAACACATACCAGGCCACGTTCGCAGCCGACATCCAGCCGCTATTCACAAACGACAATATGTGGTTCGATGGCCAGCAAGCCTGCACCACCTGCCACTTCGCCAACGCAGAAAATTCCTTACACGAGATGGATCTGAGCAGCTACCAGGGCATCCTGACCGGCGGCGACGCTCTCTCCAAGCCCCCCGGCGTCCCCATCATCGTCCCCGGCGACTGGCACGTCTCCAAACTGCGCGACCGCCTGCGCAACAATCGCATGCCCCCCGGCTGGGAATTCGACATCACGGAAGCCAACCGCGACGGCCCCTGTGTGGATGTCTCCGACTCCGGCGTGGACGTTCGGATTGGTGAATACGACTGCGATTTGCACGCCGTCGACCTGATCGGCGCCTGGGTGGACGCCGGCGCTCCGGAAAACGACCCCTTCGAGTTCGGCGGCGCCCAACTGACTTTTGAACGCGATGTGCTCCCCTTCTTCACTCAACCCAATATGTGGTACGAAGGCTCGCGCAACTGCACCGAGTGCCACTTCGCCAATTCAGAAAATTCGTATCATGAGATGGATCTGAGCAGCTACCAGGGCATTCTGACAGGCGGTGATGCCCTCTCCAAGCCGCCCGGCGTCCCTATCATCATCCCCGGCGACTGGCACGCCTCCAAACTGCGCGCTCGCCTGCGGGACAACCGCATGGCTCCCGGCGTGGCGTTCGACATCACCGAAGAAAACCGTGATGGGCCTGTGATCCTGGTTAACGCAGAAAAGTAATCCACACCACACAGAGAGAGGCGCAGAGTCTCAAAGATTCTGCGCCTCTTTGCTTTTATCCTGTCCCTCGCCCTGCGCGCTAGTTTCCCGGCAGCCGATACGCGTAAACGCCTCCCGCCGCATCGCCAATATACAGCCACTCGCCAAACACGCTCAACCCTTCACGCGCCTTAATCCCGGTCGATACCCGCCATAACTCCCGACCATCAGCGGCATCCAGGGCGATCATATCCCCGCGCTGGCTGAGCAGGTAAATTTTCCCATTCTGAAACACCGGCGCGCCCAGCGCATAGTTGAACGCTTCCCCCGCGATGTTATACACCCAAAGTGGCGCCCCAGAGGTCACATCCCAGGCGTACAGCAGCGTATTGGCTGCGCCGAAGAAAATGCGTTCACCCGAACCCGTCAGCGAGGGCACCCAGTTGCCTGTATCACCGCGCCACACCAATTCACCAGTTTGCGCATCCACGCCGGAGATATAATCCTGATAGGCAACATAAGCCACCCGCGTATCGGTGGCGTAAAGCGCTTTGAGGAACCCATCCTCGGCTGTGTACACCCATTTTTGGCCGCCATCCACCGCTGAGAGCGCGTACAGGCGCATCATGCCCCCCTCTTCCACGTTCACTTCCGGGTCAAGATAACTGCCGCCCACATAGACGGTGTCGTCAGTCGCGTAGGGGGTTTGCAGAATGTAATTGTCCGTGGTAAACGCCCAGCGGATTCCCCCGCTGCGGACATCCAGCGCAAAAAGCTTTGCCTGCCCCCGAGGGTTGGCCTCCAACCCGGGGCCAACAAAGGTGGATGCCGCGAACAGAGTATCTCTCTGCACCCGCGGAGGTGCCTGTACATTGATACCCAGTTCAGTATCCCAAAGGACAGCACCGCTGCTTGCATTTAACGCCACCAGATGACCGTCCCCCAACCCGATATACACCCGCCCGGCGTCGGCGCTGAACGCCCGGTGCCAGAGGCCTTCCGGGGGATCAAACTGCCAGCGCAGCGTCCCGCTTTCAGCATCCAGCGCCGTCAGCGGGCCGCCTCGCGGCGCAAACACCAGCACATCCCCAACCCGCAGCGGCGGGCGATCAATGGCGCCTTCAGCAGCATACCGCCAGGCCAGAGCGGGTAACACGCCAGGCCGCATCCGGGA
>WFTY01000389.1 GCA_015485245.1 Anaerolineales bacterium
GACGCCTTCCTCTTTGAGCATGGCGGCTACTTGGGGGCCGTAGGTTGTCTCCCAGGGGCGGGTATTGGGAGGGAAGCCCTGGTAACCCATGAACGAGTAAGCGGTCTCTGCCAGGCCGCCGATCACCCCCTCCGCAGCCAGCTCCTTGAAGCGCTGGATTGGCAGCAGAATGTTGAAATCCGCCTTGATATCCGCGGGGTTGATGTGCAGGTGGCTGACGGCGATCTCTTGGGGCGTGATGTCCGCCGGGATGGAGCGAAAGGTCGGGTCGCCCCAGATGGGCTCCTGGCGCTCGCGCTCGATGTCGAAAGGCTGCTGGTCGCGGGGATAGATGCCGCCTGAAGTCACCAGGCCGAATTTACATTCGCGCAATGGCCGCTTCAGGGGCGTCCAGGGGATGGGGAGTTCTGGCTGACGATCGCTGGCCTGATAGTAAGCCGCCAGCAGGCGTGGGAGATACTTGAAACTATCCACAGTCATGGTTGTTTTCCTCTTGGGCGTGTGTTGACGTGGTGGGTGCGAATCCTACCATAATTTGCCGGGGTACCGGGCGAATCGGGTTATAATGCGTGTGTGTCGTTTGAGAGAGTTGTAAGGGAGGTGGGGTATGGTCGAACGCCGGAAATTGCAGCGGCAGCACATCATGTTTTACTCGCGGGTGTTTAACCGCGTGACGGGGGAGTTTATCGGCTATTTGGGGAACCTGACATCCAGCGGAGCGATGATAATCAGCGAGTACGAACTGCCGGTGCGGGAGGATTACCAGTTGCGCATTGACCTGCCGGAGGATATGTATAGCAAGCCGTTTTTGAACTTGCACGCCCGCAGTGTGTGGTGTCAACGCGATGTGGATCCAAATTTTTACAATATTGGCTTTGAGATGATGAAACTGTCTGCGGACGACGAAATCATCATCGAGCAGATCAACGTCGATTATGGTCTGCCGGGCGCCTTGCCTGACGGGTAGGCGGTCTTATTCCTTGAGGATTGTGGTCTCTTCCTGCGTTTGCAGGATAGCGTCCAGATCGAGTGGGGGGAGTTCCCTGATGGATTGCAACCCGAAGTGGCTCAAAAACTCCACGGTGGTGCTGTAAAGGATGGGGCGGCCAGGCCCTTCGGCGCGCCCGACTTCTTCGATCAGCCCCTTGCTGAGCAGGCTTTTCATCACGCTATCGCTGTTGACCCCGCGAATGGCGTCCACCTGGGGGCGGGTTACGGGCTGCTGATAAGCGATGATTGCCAGCACTTCCAGCGCGGCGCGGGTGAGCGGCGTGGCGGCTTCTAGCCCTAGAAAGTGTTCGATGAGCGCGGCCGCTTCCGGCGCGCTGACCAGACGATAGCCTCCTTTGTACGTTTGCAGGCGGATGCCGCGCCTGGCGTAACTGGCGGCCAGCTCTTTCAGCGTGGCCTCAACCTGTTTTTGCGGCACTTCCAGAGCGCGGGCGAGTTGCGCAGCGGTGACGGATTCGGGGGCGACGAAGAGTAGCGCTTCGACTTGTGCGGCCAGGTTCAGCGGGGATTCTTGGGCGGGTTGATCGGGGTTGCTCATGCTATAATCGGGGGTCAGATTCTCTGAAGAATCGCTATACGAGGATACAACGAGATGAGATTATACCATTGGCTGGCGATGTGGCTTGCGCTCGCTCTGTTGCTTGCTGGTTGCGCCAGTGGCGCGCCGACGGCGCAGGCGATGGTCACCGTGCAGATCGAAGTTGACGGACAACAAATCAGCGTTGAACTCCCGGCAGGGAGCAGCGTGCAGCAGGCGTTGGATCAGGCCGAAGTCACGCTGGGGGAACTGGACCGCGTGGAGCCAGCTCCCTATGAGGTGTTGGCGGAGGACGGCGAGATCAAAGTCACGCGCATCTACGAGGAGTTCGAGATCGAGCAGGTGGTCATTCCCTTTGAGCAGCAACTGCAACCCAGCGAATTCCTCCTCGAGGGGACGCAGCAACCCCTTCAGTTGGGTGAGAACGGGCTTAAGGAAATCACGTACCGCGTGGTCTACGAAGATGGCGTTGAAGTCTCGCGCACCGAGATTAAAGTGGTGGTGGTGAAAGAGGCCGTGCCGCAGATCATGCTGGTGGGCGTGCAGTCCTCCTTTACCCCCCGCTCTATTCCGGGACGGCTGGTATATCTCTCCGATGGCAACGCCTGGGTGATGGAGGGGAGCACGGCCAGCCGCACGCCGATCGTCACCACCGGCGATCTGGACGGGCGTGTGTTTTCGCTATCGGATGACGGCGAATGGCTGTTGTTTACCCGTCGCAGCGAGGATGCGGAGACGATTAATACGCTCTGGGCGGTCAACCTGCGTCAGCCAGAGGTGCTCTATGATTTGCAGGTGCAGAATGTGATCCATTTTGCCGATTGGCTGCCCGGATCGACTTCGCGCGTGGCTTTTTCCACCGTGGAGCCGCGCGAAGCGGCTCCCGGGTGGCAGGCCAACAACGATTTGCGCGTGGCCGTCTTCAGCGTCAACGGCTGGGTGGACCCCACCCCCGAAGTATTGGTGGAGACCAACTCTGGCGGGGTGTATGGCTGGTGGGGGATCAATTATCTCTTCGGCGCGACGGCCGATAATATTCTTTACGCCGGGCCGGATCAAATCGGCTTTGTGGATGTAGAGAACGGAACGTTGCTTTCCTGGCAGCAGATCATCCCCTTGGAGACGTACGGCGATTGGGCCTGGGTTCCTGGCGTGGCCTGGAGCGAGGACGGAAACATCGTTTATCTGGTGCGGCACGCCCCTCCGCCTGGTTCTACCGCGCCCGAGGAATCGCAGAATTTCAATCTGACTGCTGTCCCGTTGTCCGGTGGCAGCCCGGTTGATCTGGTTTCGCAGGTGGGGATGTTCGCTTATCCTTTGCTCTCCCCGGCCAGCGAATCGGCGACCGGAGGACTGCGTTACCAGGTGGCCTATTTGCAGGCGATCTTCCCGGAGCAGAGCGAAACCAGCCGCTATCGCTTGATGCTGATTGACCGCGATGGCTCCAACCGCCGGGCGCTCTTTCCCCCGCCGGAAGCCCCGGGGATCGAGCCGCGCCAGGCCTGGGGAGCCTGGTCTCCCGATGTTTTGCCAGAGAGCGGCGGTCGTGGGTTGGTAGTGTTGTATCAGGGCAACTTATGGCTGGTTGATAGCCTTAGTGGCGAAGCGTTTCAGATCACTGGCGAGGGGCGTATCAGCCGCGTGGATTGGAAATAAGCTTACCAAAGCTGTAGAAAGGACTTATTTATGCGTGTTCTCGTAACCGGAGCAGCGGGCTTTTTGGGTTCACACTTGTGTGATCGCCTGCTCGCTGAAGGGCATGAGGTGGTGGGGATGGATAACTTCATCACTGGCAACCCTCAAAACCTGGCGCATCTGGCCGGGCATGAGCGTTTCTCGTTCATCCGGCATGATGTCTCCGATTTTATTTTTGTGCCCGGCAAACTGGATGCGGTGATGCACTTCGCCTCTCCGGCCAGCCCCAACCCTAATTCGCCTTACGGGTATGTCAATCTGCCCATCCAGACGATGAAAGCCGGCGCGTTGGGGACGCACAACACCCTTGGCGTGGCCAAGGCGCACGATGCTCGTTTTTTGCTGGCTTCCACCAGCGAAATCTACGGTGATCCGCAGGTGCATCCCCAGGATGAGAGTTACTGGGGGTATGTCGACCCGATTGGCCCCCGCTCGGTCTACGATGAGGCCAAGCGCTTCGCCGAGGCCCTGACCATGGCGTATCACCGCTTTCACGGTGTGGACACGCGCATTGTGCGTATTTTTAACACCTATGGCCCGCGCATGCACATCCATGATGGGCGCGTGGTGCCGAACTTCTTGTTGCAGGCGTTGCGCGGCGAGCCGTTGACCGTCTATGGCGACGGCCAGCAGACGCGCAGTTTTTGTTATGTGGATGATTTGATAGACGGTATTTATCGCCTGTTGATGTCGGACGAACATCGCCCGGTCAACATTGGCAACCCCGTGGAGACCACTATCCTTGAATTCGCTCACACCATCAACCGGATGACCGGCAACGAAGGCGTGACCTTTTTGCCAGACCGACGCGGCAGCGGCGACCCTCAGCGCCGTCAGCCGGACATCGCTCGTGCCCGCCAGGCGCTCGGCTGGGAACCGCGCATCGAGCTGGACGAAGGTTTGCGGCGCACCATTCCCTACTTCAAGGAGAAAATTGATCAGGCATGATGCTCACGACCATTGTGACCAACCCGGTTGAGCGCGCCCGCTTTGTCAAATTTGCGATTGTGGGTGGCATCGGCGCGACGATAGATTTTGGCGTGTTCAACGTGCTCACGCACCTGCTGATGGTCGAACCGGTGCTCGCCAGCGTGATATCCTTCAGTGTGGCTGTGTTGAGCAACTTTACCTGGAACCGCTATTGGACATACCCGGATTCGCGCTCCAAGCCGCTGGGAAAGCAACTGGCGGAGTTTGTGGTGGTTAATGTGATTGGCGGCGGCATCCGCACGCCGGTCTTTGCCTGGTTGCATACACCTTTGGAGCGTTTGTTTGCTGTTTGGGATTGGCCGGTGAGCGCAACCGGGCTTTCTGCTCAGTTTTTTGGCTACAACCTTGCCCTGGCGATTGCTCTTGGGCTGGTGATGTTTTGGAATTATTTTGTCAATCGATACTGGACGTATAACGACGTGGATTAGCGCGCCGTTGTGTATAATACCCTCATGAAAGATCGGCGATTGATTCCCATTTACACTACATCGGGCGACGTCGGCGCCTATTTGCGATATCCTCATCTGTATAACCCTTCGGG
>WFTY01000390.1 GCA_015485245.1 Anaerolineales bacterium
GCGGCTACTGCGAGGATGCCTGCCCTACTCAAGCGATCACGCTGGAAGACAACTACGAGCTATCTTTCACCAACCGCCACGATGCCATCTACACCAAAGAACGGCTGCTGGTGCCCGTCCCCGAGGGCGGCGCGCCCACCCCGCAGAAGGTGGAGCCGGGCGTGTTCACTCGCGCGGTGCCGGTGATGACCGATCCGACCGACTAGCCAATCAAGGGAACGAGAACCATGACACCCGAACTGATCACTTTTCTCACCCTGGCGCTGATCTCCATCGCCGCGGCGTTGGGCATGCTCTTCAGCCGCAACGCGGTGTATTCAGCGCTGTTCCTGATCGCCAATTTCATCACGGTAGCCATTTTCTACCTGATGCTCGGCGGGACGTTCATCGCCCTGAGCCAGATCGCCGTATACGCCGGCGCCATCATGGTGCTTTTCCTGTTCGTCATCATGCTGCTGGGCGCCGAGAAACTGGGCCAAAGCCAGACCCTCGCCTGGCAGCGTCCGCTGGCAATCCTGCTCGGCCTCGGCCTGCTTGGCGAGCTTGGCTACATGCTGGCTACCCGTCCCGAGATGCTCACCGGGGGCGGCGCGACGCCGGAAAGCTTTGGCAGCCCTCTGGAGATCGGGCGTCTTCTCTTCCGGGAGTATCTGCTGCCCTTTGAGGTCACATCCATCCTGCTGCTGGTCGCCATGATTGGCGCCATCATCCTCACCCGGCGCGAGAAGACCCGCGTCTGAACCCGCAGGGGAAAGGAGAACATCATGCTCCCTGTATCCTACTACGTCGGCCTCTCCGCGGTGCTGTTCACCATCGGCGCGCTGGGCGTGCTGATTCGCCGCAATGCCATCATCATCTTCATGTCGGTCGAATTGATGCTCAACGCCGCTAACCTGGCCTTTGTGGCCTTTGCGCGCGCCCACCAGGCGTTGAGCGGACAGGTGTTTGTCTTCTTCGTGATTACCGTTGCCGCAGCGGAAGTCGCCGTTGGCCTGGCGCTGATCGTCGCTATCTTCCGCACCAAACACAACATCGACGTTGACCAACTGAGCAGTATGAAGGGATAGGGGATAAGGCACCGGGGAACAAGGTGGCAAAGTAACTGGGCGACAAATCACCCAATCACCTGATTACCCAATCGCTCCACCCCCTTCTCAAAAGAGAGAGAACTATGATCCTATCCGAAATCGCAACCTCAGGCCCGAACTTTTTCTACCTTGCCCCCTGGCTGGTCTTCATCCCTCTGATCGGGATGCTGACCAACCTGCTCATCGGCAAGCGGTTGGGAGAAAAAGCGATCGGCGGGATTGCCAGCACGGCCTCAGGACTGACCTTCGTGGTCGCCGTGCTGCTGGCACTTTCGCTGCGCGCATACCCCGAGGGAACGACCGTCCCCTTCGCCGACTGGATCACCATCGGCGAGCTGCAACTCCGTTGGGCGTTCCGCGTGGATACCCTTTCCACCACCATGATGCTGGTGGTCAGCGGTGTGGGCACACTGATTCACATCTACGCCATCGGCTACATGCACGAGGACGTGCGTTACAAGAACGACCCCGGGCGCTTCCGCCGCTTCTTCGTTTACCTCAACCTGTTCATCGCCGCCATGATGATCCTGGTGAGCGGTGACAACTACCTGATGCTGTTCGTCGGCTGGGAAGGTGTGGGGTTGTGCTCCTTCCTGCTGATCGGCTTCTGGTACGAGATGGACACGCTGGGACGCCCCAGCACGGCCAACGCCATGGCCGCCAAGAAAGCCTTCGTTGCCAACCGGGTGGGCGATTTCGGCTTTCTGCTGGCAGTGTTGACCATGTTCTGGGTCTTCAAGAGCGTGCAATTCACCGATGTGTTTGCTTCGGCCCAGCAGATTGCCGAGAGCAACCCCGGCGCCATCCTGGCCATCACCCTGTTCATGCTGCTGGGGGTGGCGGGCAAATCGGCGCAGATCCCGCTATACGTCTGGCTGCCGGATGCGATGGCCGGCCCGACGCCGGTTTCGGCGCTGATCCACGCCGCCACCATGGTCACCGCGGGCGTGTACCTGGTCGCCCGCACCGCGCCGCTCTACGTGCTGGTTCCCCAGGCGCAGGCCACGGTCGCCCTGGTGGGTGGCCTGACCGCCCTGTTTGCTGCCACCATCGCCGTGGGACAATACGACATCAAAAAAGTGCTTGCCTACTCCACCATCAGTCAGCTAGGCTTCATGGTGGCTGCGGTGGGCATGGGAGCCTTTGTAGCCGGGATGTTCCACTTGATCACGCACGCTTTCTTCAAAGCGCTGCTCTTCCTTTCTGCCGGTTCGGTGATTTTGGGCGTGGAACGCGGCCATCACCACGCAGCTCACCACGATGGGCACGAAGACGACCATGCAGAAACCTTTGATCCTGGCGATATGCGCAATATGGGCGGCATGCGCAAGACCATGCCGGTCACCTTCTGGCTTTATCTGATCGGCGCGCTGGCGCTGGCGGGCATCTTCCCGCTGGCCGGGTTCTGGTCGAAGGATGAAATCCTGGCCGAGGCCACCGCACTGAACTTCACCGTCTACATCCTGCTGGCCATCGCCGCTTTCTTCACCGCTTTCTATATGGGGCGACAGATCTGGATGGTGTTCTTTGGGAAACCGCGGCACGAGGCCGCGGCGCATGCCGAGGAAAGCCCCCCGGTGATGACCATCCCCCTGATGGTGTTGGCTGCCCTCTCATTGCTGGGCGGCGCGCTTAACTTGCCCGGCGTGGAAACGCTCGCCCACTGGATTGAACGGACTTTTGAGACCTTCGGGGTCAAGCTACACCCCGCGGAATTCAACCTCAACGTGGCGATTACCTCAACGGTGTTGGCGCTGGTCGCCATCTTCCTCTCCTGGCTGCTCTACGGGCGCAAGCCCCTCACCGATGGTCAGCCGGACCCCCTCAAACGCATTTTAGGCCCGCTCTTCACGGGCATGGAAAACAAATGGTGGATCGACGAGCTGTACTGGGCCGTCATCCTCAACCCTTATATCGCCCTGGCGCGCTTCTTCGCCGACGTGATTGACTGGCGCTTCTGGCATGATTGGTTCCACGACACCGTCATTGCCGGGACCTACCAGTGGCTCAGCAAGACGGCGCTCAACGTATGGGCCGATCAGCGTGGCATTGATGCCTTTGCCAACGGTCTGGGCAACACCACCAAGGCGCTGGCGCAGCGGCTACGCGGCCTGCAAACCGGTTTTGTGCGCAATTACGCCCTCTCTGTCTTCATCGGCGTAATCGTCATTCTTGGATATCTGATCTTGCAATAGACGAGGATACAATATGGACTCCGTTTTTCACCCCCTCACTCTGGTGACCTTCTTTCCGCTTCTCGGCGTGCTGGCGATCCTCTTCGTCAAGCCGGAGAAGAAGAACGCCCACCGCTGGATTGCGCTGGTCACTTCGTTGTTCACCCTGGGCATTTCGCTCTGGGTGCTCGCCCAGTTCGACGCCAGCAATCCCGACCTGCAACTGGTGATCAACCTGCCCTGGATTCAGGTGGCCGGTTGGAACATCCACTACGCCCTCGGCCTGGACGGGCTGAGCGTACTGCTGGTGATGCTGACCACCTTCCTGACGCCGATCTCGATCCTCTCCACCTGGACGGCGATCGAGGAGCGCGTCAAGGACTTTATGATCTTCTTCCTGATGCTGGAAGTCGGCATGACCGGCGTGTTCCTGGCGCAAGACTTGTTCCTGTTCTACGTGTTCTGGGAGTTCACGCTGGTGCCCATGTACTTCCTGATCGGCATCTGGGGCGGCCCGCGGCGCATGTACGCAGCGATCAAGTTCTTCCTCTACACTATGGCCGGTTCGCTGCTCATGCTGCTGGCGATCCTGTGGCTGGGCATCAACCAGGGCACCTTCAACGTGCCGGAGCTGGTCGCCAAAGGCGGCATCCCCGCAGATATCCAGATGTGGCTCTTCCTGGCGTTCGCAACGGCCTTCGCCATCAAAGTTCCCATGTGGCCGCTTCACTCGTGGTTGCCCGACGCCCACGTGGAAGCGCCGACCGCCGGTTCGGTCATCCTGGCCGGTGTGCTGCTGAAGATGGGCACCTACGGCTTCGTGCGCTTCAACCTGCCGCTCTTCCCGGCAGCGGCGATTAAAGCCGCCCCCTGGATGGCGCTGCTGGCGGTGATCGGCATCCTGTACGGAGCGGCGGTCTCCTACGCTCAGCGCGATATCAAGAAACTGGTCGCCTACTCCTCCGTCAGTCACCTGGGCTTTGTGATGCTCGGCCTGTTCGCCCTCAATCCCCAGGGCATCCAGGGCGGCATCCTGCAGATGATTAACCACGGCCTGAGCACGGGCGCCTTGTTCCTCCTCGTCGGCATGGTCTACGAACAGACCCACACGCGCGATTTCGATGTCTACGGCGGGCTGTGGAAGCTGATGCCGGTTTACGGCACACTCACCCTGATCGTGGCCCTCTCCTCAATGGGGTTACCCGGCCTGAACGGCTTTGTGGGCGAGTTCACCATCCTGTTGGGCGCCTTTGGCTCTGACGCCATCGGCTCTCCATGGTACGCCGGGTTTGCCGCCGCTGGCGTGATCCTGGCCGCGGTCTATATGCTCTACATGTTCCAGAAGATGTTCCTCGGCCCAGAAGGCTCGATTGTGGCAAAAGTCAAGGAACACGGCCACGCGCTGCGCGACCTGAACGCCCGCGAGATCATCACTCTGGTTCCGCTGCTGGTCTTCATCTTCTGGATCGGCCTGTACCCCAAGCCGTTCTTCACCTTGATGGCCCCGGCAGTAGACAAACTGGTGGCGCTGCTTCAGGCTACCGCGGTAGCGATGCACTGATAGCGTGTTTACGTGTCACGTGTCAAGTATTACGGTGTCAAGTGTTACGTGGCACATGACACAGGAACACATGACACGCTACCACGCCTACGGAGATGCTATGACAACACAAGATTTACTTTCCATCCTCCCGATCATCATCCTGGTCGCCTGGGCCAGCGTGCTGCTGCTGATTGACCTCTTTGCCAAGAAGAACGAGAAGCTCACCCCGGCGCTGGCCGCCCTCGGCCTGCTGGTGACGTTGGGCAGCCTGGCAACGCAATCGAGCGAGGTCATCGGCTTCAACGGCATGGCCGTGGCCGACGGCTTCTCACGTCTGCTGAACATCCTCTTCGTGTTCAGCGGATTGGCGGGCATCGCACTGGCCTACAACTACAATCAGCGCATGGGCATCGCCCGCGGCGAATACTACGTGCTGCTGATGTACTCGCTCAGCGGGATGATGCTGATGGCCGTGGCCGCCGACCTGATCGTGGTCTTCCTGGCGCTGGAGCTGCTCTCCATCCCGCTCTACGTGCTGGCCGGGTTTGCCCGCCCACAGTTGGCATCGGAAGAAGCGGCGATGAAATACTTCCTGCTGGGCGCGTTTGCCGGCGGCTTTGTGGTCTACGGCGTGGCGCTGGTCTTCGGCGCCACCGGCTCCACCGCCCTGAACGAGATCGTCGCC